>NZ_JBEZLA010000045.1:0-65061 GCF_040651925.1 Streptomyces sp. NPDC048349
GAAGCGACGCGACGAAGGAGCGCCCTTGACAGGGCGGCCCGACCCGGAAGGACTATGGGACTGGCGGGAAACCCCCAAACCCTCCCTGATCGGCATCCACAGGAATCAGGCCCCCCCGAAGCCCCCGCCCGGCAAGACGGTCCGCCCCCGGCCGCTCAGTCCGCCCCCGCCCCCACCCCGCCCCCACTCTCACTCCGTCCTCACTCCCGTCCCCGTAGGGTGACTGCAGCACCAAATCGGTACGTACCGCACCAAAGGACCCGGAGTGAACCACCAGCAGCCGAGCACCCCGACCCCCACCCCCACCCCCACTACGCCCGCCGCCTCCACCCCCACGGCGACGGTTCCCCCGCCCCGCCGCGGTGCCGACTGGATGTTCGGCGGGGTGTACGGGACGGTGTTGGCCAGTGGGCTGTTGGCCGCGCTGGACCAGAAGGGCGGGGACTACACCCCGTTCTACGACGCGAGCTGGGTGCTCGTCACCGCAGCCACGGCCGGGCTCGCGCACGGCTACTCGCACCACATGGCCACCCATCAGCAGGGCTCCGTGGGACACCGCTGGCAGCTGCTGACCCGGGCGCTGGGGCACGAGTGGCCGATGGTCGCGGCCACGCTTCCCACCGTGCTGCTCCTCGTCCTGGCCGGACTGACCGGCTGGGACTCGTACGGCGTGACCGCCGTCGGCCTCGGGGTGAACACCGCCCTGCTGTTCGCCTGGGGTTCGTGCGTGGCCGTACGGGTCGGCTACCGGCTGCGCTCCGCGCTGCTCATCGGCCTGGCCGACGCAGCGATCGGACTGGCCATCATCGTCGCCAACGCCCTGATCAAGTAGCGCTCGGCGCTCGGGTAGTCCCCTCAGGCCGGCACCCCAACCAGCCCCACCCCCTCACCCCCGCAGCTGACCCTCCGCCTCCGCCAGGATCTCCGTCAGCCGGGCACCGAACTCCGCGCCCCGCGGATCCGGTACCCCCGTCCGGGCCGCGGTGAGCAGCGCGTCCAAGGCGCGCCCGTAGGCGCCGGGTACGTCGCTCCAGCCGGGCATCGTGTGGATGCCCTCCGTCCCGCGCAGCTCCAGCCCCACGCCGGCGGCCTCCTTCGGCGCGCCCAGGCTGAGCACGGCGGTGCTGGCCGCGCCGGAGGAGTGCCGCAGGGCCAGCTGGACCACGTCGGAGGGGCCGCGGGTGGCGCTGATCGAGGTGATGTCGCCGAGGATCGGGACCAGGACGGAAAGGGCGTGCGGGCCGACGTCCCACAGCCCGCCCTTGGCCTTGCGCCAGGGCGAGGCGGCGTACGCGCTGGGCGCGCCGTCGGGCGGGAAGACGGCGCCGAGCCAGTGGGCGGCGGCGGTGAACCAGCCGGGGCGCGCGGCCTGTTCCGCGACCCAGCCCGCGGTGGGCTCGGCGAAGCGGAGGGTGAGGAAGACGACGGAGGCGACCCGGTGCCGCGCGGCGGCGTCGGCGACGGCCCGGGCGTCCTCGGCGGTCGTCGCGACGGGCTTGTCGAGCAGCAGGTGGCAGCCGGCGGCGGCCGCGCGCACGGCGAGCGGGGCCTGGACGTCCGGCGGCAGGGCGAAGGCCACGGCGTCGCAGTCGGCGAACAGCTCGTCCGGGTCTTCGTACACCTTCACCCCGTACGCCTGCGCCAGCTCGGCGGCGGCCTCGGGGCGGCGGCCCCACACTCCGGCGAACTCGGAACCGGCGTGCGCGGCGAGCGCGGGGGCGTGCGTACGGTGCGCCCAGGGTCCGGTGCCCAGCAGTCCGACCCGGGGCCGGGGGCCTGCTGCGCCGCTCACCTCGGCGCTCTCCGCGCGGGTCTGCGCAGGGGGCTCCACTGCGCTCTCGACGACGCTCCCCGCAGGGTCTTTGACAGAGGCCACATCAGACAAAATGCTCACCCGCCCAGTCTGCCCCACTCGGACAGGTGTACCTCCCGCAACCCGCGATCGACCCGCACAACCCACCCGACCTGCGGTGCAAACCTCGGTAACACGGGGTTCACACATGGGCAACGGAAGGGAAATCGCGGGCGGGCACGCTGCGGTCATCACCGCAGCGATGAAGCAGCGGCCAGCAGCACCCGCAGAGTCTGAGGATGGGGCCCGTGAGCTACAAGGCTGAGTACATCTGGATCGACGGCACCGAGCCGACGGCGAAGCTTCGCTCCAAGACGAAGATCCTGGCCGACGGCGACGCGCTGCCGATCTGGGGCTTCGACGGATCGAGCACGAACCAGGCCGAGGGCCACGCCTCCGACCGCGTCCTGCAGCCGGTGTTCTCCTGCCCGGACCCGATCCGCGGCGGGGACAACGTCCTCGTGCTGTGCGAGGTCCTGAACATCGACATGACCCCGCACGAGTCGAACACCCGCGCGCTGCTGCGTCCGGTCGCCGAGAAGTTCGCGGGGCAGGAGCCGATCTTCGGCATCGAGCAGGAGTACACCTTCTTCGACGGCACCCGCCCGCTCGGCTTCCCGGTGAACGGCTTCCCGGCCGCGCAGGGCGGTTACTACTGCGGTGTCGGCTCGGACGAGATCTTCGGCCGCGACATCGTCGAGAAGCACCTGGACCACTGCCTGGCGGCGGGCCTGAGCATCTCCGGCATCAACGCCGAGGTCATGCCCGGCCAGTGGGAGTTCCAGGTCGGCCCCGTGGGCCCGCTGGAGGTCTCCGACCAGCTGTGGATCGCGCGCTGGCTGCTCTACCGCACCGCCGAGGACTTCAACGTGTCGGCGACGCTGAACCCGAAGCCGGTGAAGGGCGACTGGAACGGAGCGGGCGCGCACACCAACTTCTCCACGAAGGCGATGCGCGAGGACTACCGCGCGATCATCTCCGCGTGCGAGGCGCTGGGCGACGGCAGCAAGCCGATGGACCACGTGAAGAACTACGGCGCCGGCATCGACGAGCGCCTGACGGGTCTGCACGAGACCGCTCCGTGGAACGAGTTCAGCTACGGCGTCTCGGACCGCGGTGCCTCGGTCCGCATCCCGTGGCAGGTGGAGAAGGACGGCAAGGGGTACATCGAGGACCGCCGCCCGAACGCGAACGTGGACCCGTACGTCGTGACGCGCCTCATCACGGACACCTGCTGCTCGGGCCTGGAGAAGGACGGCCTGGTCTAGGACCGCGCCCCGACTCCCCGCACGGCACCGACGCCCGCCAGGCCGCCCAGGCCCGGCGGGCGTCGTCGTATGCCCGGATCCTGGGAGGTTATGTCCCGTATGGGCGAAGTCGCTGGAGGGAATATGGGATTCCGCTCCACTACGTGAGATGGGGCGTGCCCGCCTACCCGCGGGTCTGCTTGAATGGGGCCATGGCCAGCCACTCGCACACCTCGTCAGGTCGCAGCGACCTCGAGCCGTTCTGGCCCTCCCGTCAGGACCACGATTTCGACCGGGTGTGTTGCCGCGCGAAGAACGCGCCGGCCCTCTAAAGCCTCCGGGATCTCCTACCTGAGCTGTCCCCAGGCCTTCGGTCTGCGCGGAACGACACCGATGACGTCCGTACGTCTCCTGCCGACTCCTCCGCGTGAAAGAGCTGACCACTCATGGCGAACACCCGATCCCTGACCTCCGCTGCGACCGCCACCCGCCTGCCCTTCCCGCCCAGTCCGCGTCACCGGCTGCGGGCCGTGGACCGGGACGAGGTGGCCCGGGTGGTGGACCTGCTCCCGCCCGGTGCCACCTGGCTGCCCGCGCCGCAGCACACGCTGCCGGCGCTGCCCGGCCGGCCGCCGATGGTCGGCTACCTGGTCCTGGTGCCGGCCGACCAGCAGCAGCCGGTCGCCTTCGCCCCGCAGGCCGTGGCCGCGCCGGCGGTGCCCCCGGCCCCCTCCGCCCGCTCCGCCCCGTCCGCGGGCGACGCCCTGGTCCGCATCGACCCGGCACAGCGCACCGCCGAGGTCGACGGCCGGGTACTCGACCTGACGTACCTGGAGTTCGAGCTGCTGGCCCACCTGGTGAAGCACCCGCACCGGGTGCACAGCCGCGACCAGTTGGTGACGACGGTCTGGGGGTACGGCCACGTCGGCGACGGCCGGACCGTGGACGTCCACATCGCCCGCCTGCGCCGCAAGCTGGGCGCCGCGCACCGCGGCGCCATCCAGACGGTGCGCCGGGTGGGCTACAAGTACGCGCCCTGAGCGACCCGGTGAGCCTGCCCGCCGGGCCCGCACTCCGGGGTGGAGTACGGGCCCGGCGGCGTGGTGCGAGGTGTTACGCGGCCCCGGCCCGGCGCGCGGCGACGAAGCCGAGCAGCAGGTCGAACGCCAGGAACACGAGCAGGCTGATGCCGAGCATCGGGACGAACCAGCCGACCACGGCGGTCACCGCGGCCAGCGGCAGCAGGAGGGTCACCGGCAGCTTCCGCCAGGCGCCGCGCGGCTGGGCGCGGCCGACGGACAGCCTGCGGTCCTTGGTCGGGCGGCGCAGCCACCACATCCGGTAGCCCCAGAAGACGAGGAACATCAGCCCGACGGCGAGTGCGGCCAGCGCGATCTGGTTGGCGAGCCCGAAGGTCAGGCCCATGTGCAGGTCGATGCCGAAGCGGGTCATCTGGGCGAGCACGGGGTAGTCCGCGAAGCGCAGCTCGTCGAGGATGCGGCCGTCGGCGGGGTCGACGGCGACGGCGTCCAAGTGCACCGGGACCTGCTTGTCCTTCTCCTTGACCACGTACCCCTTGCCCTTGGCGGGGAGCGTGACCTGGAGGTACTCGGTGACCCCGGCGGCCCGGGCGGCCTCGACGGCCCGGTCGATGCCGATGTCGGCGGTCGGCGCGGGCGGGGGCATCTCGGTGCCCTCGGGCATGGTGTGGCCCGCGTGCTCGTCCGCGCCGCCCGCTGCCGCGCCGGGGTTCAGCTGGGCGGAGACGGCCGGGGTGGCCCCGCCGAGGCTGTCCTGGAGCTGCCCGATGTTCTCGCCGGCGTACTTCGACCAGGTCAGGCCGGTGACGGAGAGGACGAGGAGTCCGGCGACCGACCAGAGGCCGACGGCGCCGTGCCAGGACAGGGTCCGGCGCCGGCCGGTGGCCTTGCGGTCGGGCAGGAGGAGTTCGGCCGTGCGCTTGCGGCGGCGGCCGATCCACAGGGCGAGTCCGCCGAGCGCGACCACCCACAGCCAGCTCGCGGCGAGCTCGCTGTAGTTCCGGCCGAACTCGCCGAGCTGGAGGCTCGCGTGGAACTCGCTCAGCCAGGCCCTCAGCGGCAGCGCGTCGCCGGCGGTGGCGAGCTGTCCGCGTACCTCGGCCGTATACGGGTCGACGAACACGGTGAGGGTCTCGCCCTCGGGGAGCCCCTTGCTCTCCATGATCACCCGGGTGGTCGCCTCGGCCTCGGGGGCGGGCCACACGGACACGACTTCGCCCTGGGGGGCGGCCCCCTTGGCTGCTTCGACCTGGGCGCCGAGCGGCAGGACGCTGTCGCCGACGCGGGGGACGGTCAGCTCGTCGGAGTAGATGATCTTCTCGGCCTGCCAGGAGCCGGCGTAGAGCAGGCCGGTGGCGGCGGCGAGGAACAGCAGCGGGGCGATCAGCAGGCCCGCGTAGAAGTGCAGGCGCAGGAGCAGCGGGCGCAGGGCGGCCCAGCCGCCGCGGCGCTTGGCCTGGTCGGCCGAGCCCGCCGGATCGGATATGCCGGCCGGGTCGGGGGAAGCGGCGTCCGGGGTGCGGACGTCCTGGACATCGTCAAGGGACATGGGGGTCCTCAGGGTGGGAGGAGACATGGGGAGCCGGCCCCGGGTCTCTCCCCCTCGCTCAGGCGCGGGCGGGTCGGCCGGGGGCCGTGGTGCGGAAGGCTCGGTCCGCGGGCGGCCCGCGCCGCACCACGGCATGGGCGTGCAGGGCCCCGCGCAGGCGGCGCGGCCGCTCGTACCGGGGGCGGGGCGCGGCCGGGAGGGGTACGGCGGCCACCCGCGCGCCGGCCAGGGCGAGCGCGCGGGCCAGCGGCCGGGCCGCGTGCAGTGCGGCGGCGCCCAGGGTGCGGGCCAGCCGGAAGACGGCCGCTTCGCCCCACGCCAGCCAGGCGGCGCAGAACAGTCCGGCCAGCACGTGCGCGGCGATCATCCCGGCCCCGCCGTGCCCGGCCGCGGCGGCCATGTCGCCCACGGCGGCCATGTCGGCCGTGACGGCCGTCTCCGTCGCGGTCCCGGTGGCCGTCGCGCCCATGTCCATGCCCGGCATGTGGTGGTGCAGCGCCTCGGGCGCGGGCTCCGCCGCCCGGCTCCCGGAGAAGAGGAGGTGCAGCACTCCCTGGACGGCGAGCACTGCGGCGGCGATCCCCGCCGGTCCGCGCCGCCGGCCGGCGGCAAGCCAGGCCAGCGCGCCGGTCACCCCGAAAGCCCCCAGAAGCCCCGAAGGCGGAATGTCGGTGCCGGACATGTACGAATGCCCCACCGCACCCAAAGCGGTACACACCGCCGCGAACATCGCGGCCCGCGTGGCGCGCATCGGCGCGGTGTGCTGGGACATGGCCGGAACATGCTCGCACGGGGCCCGGTGGTGTCCGCCAGAGGGCCGTAACCGATCATGGTCGGGTGAAGCCGATGTCACTGGGAGCCGTGTACGCGGGCGGGGTCCAGCTCGGGGCGTACGCCCTGGAGCGGAGGGGGCCCAAGGAGCGGGAGCGACTGCTGCGGGAGTGCTCGACGAACGTCGACAATCTGGCCGCCGGACGCTGGGAGACGCTGCTGACCAGCGCCCTCGTGGTCGAGGAGCCCATGCCCCTGCCGTACGCGCTGCTGCTCGTCGCCGTCCTCGGATACGCCGAGTACGCCTACGGCGCCTGGTGGACGGCCGCGGTGTTCCTGTTCGGGCACGCCACGGCGACCCTGCTCGTATACGGCGCCCTGCGCAGGACGACCGATCCGCTCACTCGACGCGCCCTGGACGTCGGGACCAGTTACGGGTTCAACTCCGTACTCGGCGCGCTGACTTCGGCCCTGCCGCGCGGGGCGGTCCGCACGACCGCCCGGGTCGGGCTGCTGGCGCTCGCCGCGGCGCCGGTCGTCAAACGGGGGCGGACCTTCACGGACGCCGGGCACCTGGCGGCACTCGGGATCGGCATCGGGGTCTCGCTGGCCCTCGATTGTCTTTCCGGAGTGAAACACCAGAAAATTGCATGAACTGCGCAAACCGCTTGATCACACGCGTCACTCGAACACCGCTGGAGCCGCCACGATGACCGCCACCCCCGCCACCACCGTCGCCAACCTCCGCGACCTCGGCGGCACCCCGCTCTCCGGCGGCCGCACCGTCCGTCCCGGCCTCGTGCTGCGCTCCGGCCAGCTCGACCGCCTCGACCTCGACGCCGACCCGGTGGTGGCGGCGCTGGGGCTGCGCACCGTCATCGACTTCCGCACCGCGACGGAGCGCGCCGCCCACCCGGACCGGGTGCCCGCCGGAGCCCGGCTCCTGGTCGCCGACGTGCTGGCGGACAAGGTGAACGCGGCCGCCGGCCGGATGCCCGCCGCCGCCCAGCTCAAAGACCTGCTGGCCGACCCGGTCGTCGCCGAGGAGCACCTGGGCGGCGGCAAGGCGCAGGCCCTGTTCGCCGACGTGTACCGCTCGTTCGTGTCCTCCGCCTCCGCCCACGCCGCGTACCGGCTGCTGCTCACCGAGGCCGCCGACCCCGACTCCGGCCCGCTGCTCTTCCACTGCACGGCCGGCAAGGACCGCACCGGCTGGGGCGCGACGGTCATCCTGTCGCTGCTCGGCGCGGACGACGAGACGCTGATGACCGAGTACCTGGCGGTGAACCCGGCGGTCAAGCAGGCTTTCGCCCCGATGATCGAGGGCTTCACGGCGGCCGGCGGCGACCCGGACATCGCGCTCGCGCTGATCGGCGTCTTCCCCTCCTACCTGGAGGCCGCGCTGGCCGAGGTCGAGACGCGCTACGGCTCGATGGACAAGTACGTGCGCGAGGGCCTCGGCGTCGGCGACGACACGGTCGAGGCGCTGCGCGCCCGCCTGGCGTAGGACCGTCCGGCGCACGCGCCCCCGGCGCGGGTCGGGCGAGTGGACCGGGGACGGGTGAGTGGACCGGGGACGGGTGGGTGGACCGGGGACGGGCGAGTGGGCCGGGGACGGGCGAGTGGGCCGGGGACGGGCGAGTGGACCGGGGACGGGTGACCATCCGACGATTCGCTCGTTCTGCTGAACGTGACTGCGCCGGATACCGCCACCCTCGTCCCGTCTCCCGATGTCGAGCAGGCCGAGGCCGCCATCGTCGAGCACTACCCGCGGCTGGTGCGGCTCGCCTACCTGGTGCTGCCGCCCGCCCTCGGCCGCAACCGCCGGGTGCTCACCGCCCACTCGCTGGTCCAGCGGGCACTGCCGCGCGGGCGGCGGGAGGGGGCGGCCGCCGTGCGCGGCGGGGTCCCCGGCCAGCGCGGCGGCGAGGGCGAGGCCGGGTACGCCTACGTGCGGCTGCGCGTGCTGCGGGCGGCTCTGGAGGCCGGGGTCCCGCTGACGTTCCGGGCCCTGCCGCGCCGGGCGCAGCTGCCGCCGGCTCTGCCGCAGGTGTGGGGGCTGCGGCTGTTCCCCCGTTCCGGCGGGGCCGAAGAGCTGGCCCTCGACCAGTGGCTGGCCACCCTGGACGGGCCCGGCCGGGCCGCCTGCGTGCTGCGGGCGCTGGAGCGGCTGCCCGAGCCGGAGGTGCTGCGGGTGCTGGACGAGGCGGGGGTCGCGGACCCGGCCGCCGCGGTCGCGGAGTCCGGCGATCCGGCGAACGACGCCCTGTTCGCCTCCCCCGAGTTCGACCCGTGCGTGCTCCAGGCCCGGCCGACCGACCTGCTGCGCCGGCGCCGCCTCGCGCGCGCCGCGCTGGCCGCCGGGGCCGCGCTCGCCGTGTGCGGTGCGCTGCTGGCGCTGCCGGGCGGGGGCTGGGGCCCGGACGGGCCCGCCGCCCCCTTGTACGCGCGCAACGCCGCGGCCGAGCAGGCGCTGGACCCCGGCACGCTGCTGCGGGCCGCGCCCGCGCTGTGGCGTACGTCTTCCCGTACGGACTTCTCCGCCTGGCCCGCCCGCGGCGACCGCGCCGACGACACGGCGCTGCTGCGCCGGGCGCTGGCCGTGTGGGCCCGCCCCGGCGCGTCGGTGGTGGTCTCGGCGACCCCGGGAACGCCTGCCGGGCCGCCGATGGGTCCGGCGCAGCTGCTGTTCGCGGGCGCCGTCGACCAGGCCGTCGTGGTCCTGCTGTACGACGGCCTGCGCGTGGTCCGGTACGCGGAGCCGCGGGGCGGGGCCGGCGGCGCGGCCCTCGACTTCGCGCGGACCGACGGCGCCTCGGCGGACACCGCGACCGCCCTGGTGCTCAGCCGGGTGGACGGGAACGTCCGCTACCTGACCGCTCCTTGGGTCACCGGCGCGGCCCTGCGGGACCTGCTCAAGCCCGGCGAGGCCGCGGTGGCGCTGAAGCCGACGCCGGACGGGGTGACCCCGCCGGTGCCGGGCCCCGCGCCGACGGGCGACTGCACCAGCTGGAACGCCCTGGCCCTGACCGGCGACGGCGCCACCCGGCTGATCACCGACCTGGGTGAGCTGACCCCGGCCCGGCTCACCTCGGGAGCGCCGGGTGCCGAACGCGATGTGACGGAGGCCGCGGAGCTCGGCGACTGGTCGCGGATCGCCTGCCTGCTGCCGTCGGTGCGCTCGCACGGGGTGCGTACGGTCAACGCCTGGACGTACGCCAAGCAGCCGCTGCCGGAGGGCGACGGGACGGCGACCTGGCTGTGCACGCGGGCCGAGACCTGGCAGGGCGCGGCGGACCGGGTGCAGGCGCAGTTCCTGGCGCCGGGCGCACCGCTGGCCGCGCAGGCCGCCCGGTCGGAGGGCTCGCCGGCGTGCGGGCCGCGGGAGCCGCGGGTGCTGGCGGGGGTGCTGTGGAAGTCGCGCGCGGGGCAGTGGTACGTGTTGGCGGCGGGCAGTGCGCAGTTCGCCTCGCTGTCGGCGTCGGGCGGCGGGGTGAACGGTTCGGCGAACGGCAACCGGCTGGCGGTCAAGGCTCCGGCCGGTGCGCAGGTCGATCTGTCGGGCAGGCTCACGGACGGGACCAAGGCGGGGGCGCTGCGCTGAGAGAAGTCCGCGCAGAGGGGTTCTCCTCTCCCCTACCCCTCAGTACATTGACGCCATGTCTAATACGCCGCTCGCGCCCGCCCCCGTGGCGTCGGAACACGTGGACCTGAGGCCCCGGAACGTGTCCTTCGGCTGGGAGGACACCCCGCTCCACTGGCTGCCGAACGATCCCTTCACCGGACACATGATCAATGTGCTGCACCTGCTGCTGCCCGCGGGTGAGCGGTGGTTCGTGCACGTCTACAAGCAGGTGCTCCCGTACATCAAGGACGAGCAACTGCACGCGGACGTGGTGGGCTTCATCGGCCAGGAGGCCATGCACGCCGCCGCCCACGACGACGTACTGCCCCACCTCAAGCGGCTGGGGCTGGACCCGACCCCCTACACGGCACAGGTCGACTGGCTCTTCGAGAAGCTGCTGGGCGACAAGACCCTGCCGCCGGGCAGGGCGCGCCACTGGTGGCTGATGGAGCGGGTCGCGATGATCGCCGCGATCGAGCACTACACCGCGTTCCTGGGCGACTGGGTGCTGAACGCGGACGAGTTGGACCGGCGCGGCGGCGACCCGATGATGCTCGACCTGCTGCGCTGGCACGGGGCGGAGGAGGTCGAGCACCGCTCGGTGGCCTTCGACCTCTTCATGCACGTGGACGGCGGCTACCGGCGCCGCGCGCGGACCTGGGCGACCGCCTTCTCGGCGCTGGTCTTCCTGTGGCAGCGGGGGGTGCGCTTCTTCATGGAGAACGACCCGCAACTGGTCGACGGCAAGGCCTCCTTCGGGCAGTTCTTCCGGGCGGGGCAGCAGGGAGTCCTGCCGTCCGCCGGTGCCATGCTGAAGTCCATACCGACGTACCTCGCCCGCACCTACCACCCCTCGCAGGAGGGCTCGACGGCCCAGGCGGTGGCCTATCTCGCCACCTCCCCCGGCGCGAACGGCGGGGTGAGGGCATGAGGCGCGTGCTGACCGTGGCGGTGGCGGCCGGTGCGGCCTGGGCGGCCAGGCGCGCCCTGAGCCGCCGCATCGCGGCGTCCCCGCTCTGGCCGCTGCCGGCCCTGGAGACCCCGGTGTCGGGGTACTCGCCCCGCCGCCCGCTGCGCGCGCTCATCACCTCCCGCACCCAACCGGCGGACGGGGTGCTCGGGCTGACCCTGGAGTCCCCGGAGCTCCCGGCCTGGACCCCGGGCGCGCACGTGGACGTCATCCTGCCCTCGGGCCTGGTCCGCCAGTACTCCCTGTGCGGTGACCCGGCGGACACCGGCAGGTACACGCTCGCGATCCGGCTGGTCGAGGACGGCCGCGGCGGCTCCCGCGAGGCGCACGCCCAGCTGGTCGAGGGCGCCGAGCTGGAACTGCGCCCGCCGCGCAACCGGTTCGAGCTGCTCCCGGCGCCCTCCTACGTGTTCGTCGCGGGCGGCATCGGCATCACCCCGATCCTGCCGATGCTGCGGGCGGCCACGGCGGCGGGCGCCGACTGGACCCTCCTGTACGGGGGCCGCTCGCGCGCCTCGATGCCCTTCCTCGACGACCTGGCGGTCCACGGCGGGCGGGTGAGCGTCGTCCCGGAGGACGAGGCGGGCCTGCCCGACCTGTCCGTCGTGGCCGCGGCCGCGCCCGGCACGCTGGTCTACTGCTGCGGTCCCGAACCGCTGATGCAGGCCGTCACGGCGGCGGCCCCCGACCCGGCGGCGGTGCGTCTGGAGCGCTTCGCCGCCCCGGCGCCGGGGCCCGCCCGGCCCTTCACCCTCGAACTGCGGCGCTCCGGGCTCACGGTGGAGGTGGGAGCGGACGAGACCGCGCTCGCCGCGGTGCGCCGGGAGCTGCCGGCCACCCCGTACTCCTGCGAGCAGGGGTTCTGCGGAACCTGCCAACACCGGGTGCTGGAGGGTGAGGTGGACCACCGCGACGAGCTGCTCACGGACGGCGAACGCGAGGACTCGATGCTGCTGTGCGTCTCGCGCGCGAAGGACGCTCACCTCACCCTGGACCTTTGACCCGTCCGAAGTAGGGTGTCCGCATGACGACCGGGGTGCGGCGCAGGATGGGTGTCGAGGAGCGGCGGCAGCAGCTGATCGGGGTTGCCCTGGAGCTGTTCAGCCACCGCTCCCCCGACGATGTGTCGATCGACGAGATCGCGGCGGCCGCGGGGATATCGCGGCCGCTGGTCTACCACTACTTTCCGGGCAAGCTGAGCCTGTACGAGGCCGCGCTGCGGCGGGCGGCCGACGAGCTGGCGCTGCGGTTCGAGGAGCCGCGGGAGGGGCCGCTCGGGGCGCGGCTGCTGCGCGTGATGGGGCGGTTCTTCGCCTTCGTCGACGAACACGGGCCGGGCTTCTCGGCGTTGATGCGCGGCGGCCCGGCGGTGGGGAGCAGCCAGACCAACGCCATGATCGACGAGGTGCGGCAGGCGGCGTACGAGCAGATCCTCGCGCACCTGGACATCGGTCCCGCGGACCCGCCGGCGCGGCTGGAACTGGTCGTGCGGTCCTGGGTGTCGCTGGCCGAGTCCACCGCGCTGATCTGGCTGGACGGGCGGAAGATCCCTCGGGCCGAGCTGGAGTTGCAGCTGGTGCACGATTTCGCGGCGCTGGCCGCCGTGAGCGCGGCGTACGACGCCGAGATGGCGGGGATCCTGGTACGGATCCTGGCCGGTGAGCCCGCCGACGGGCCCTTCGGGGACCTGGTGGGGCGGCTGGCGGCGCTGGTTCCTGCCGGGGCGCCCGGTCCCGTGATGTGATCCTGCCCGATAATGCCCGCGTGATCATTGACGACGGGATCTTGTTCCGGCAGGCCGAGGAGAAGGACGCCGGACAGCTGGTGCGGCTGTACGACCAGGCCGCGCGGTGGATGCAGAAGCACGGGATCGAGCAGTGGAAGCCCGGCGACAAGGACGCCGCGCACTTCCGGGCGAAGATGCGCGAGGGCGAGGTGTGGATCGCCGCGGACCCCGACGGGCAGGTCTGCGGGGCGTACGAACTGTGGTGGTCCGACGAGGAGGCCTGGGGCGTCCAGCCGCCGGTCGCGGGCTACGTGCACCGGCTGATGGTCGCCCGCGAGGCCGCCCCCGCCGGGGCCGGGCGCCGCATGCTCGAGCATGCCGAGCGGCGGATCGCCAGGACCGGGCGGGAGCGGGCGCGGCTGGACTGCGTCTCCACCAACCCCCGGCTGCTCGCGTACTACCGGGGTGCGGGCTACCGGGTGGTCGGGGAGTTCCCCCACAAGGAGGGGAAGGACGGCAGGATCTACGGGGTGATCCTGCTGGAGAAGCGGCTGGACCGGCTCAGCGTCGCGTGAAGACCGCAACCGTCCGTCCGGGGACGGTGAACTCCCCCGTCGTCCTGTCGTAGGTGGACCGCTTGACGGTGGCGTCGGAGCCCGCGGCCTGCACGGGGTGCAGGGCGTAGCCGGTGCCCGCGAGGGCCGGGACGCGCTGGGGGCGGGCGGTGGGGGTGGCGTTGAAGACCACCACCAGGTCCCCGAGGACCATGGTGATCACCCCCGGGGTTTCCTCCGGGCCGGAGAGCGGGAAGGACAGCCGGTCCTGGACCGCCTGCGGGGTGGTGAGGGCGAAGGCCCCTTCCGTCGTGCGGATCCTCAGCAGGTCGCGGTAGGCCGCCGAGGCTCCGGTGATCTCGGCGCAGCCGGGGGCCGGGGCGGTCAGCAGGGGCTTCGCGTAGAGCCACTTCGAGGCGTTGTCGGCGGCCGGGGGCAGGCCGCGGCCGAAGCCGTTGCCGTCGCGGCAGTCCCAGTGGATCGCGTTGAACCAGTCGCCGCTGTCGTAGGAGTTGCGGTCCAGGGACTTGGAGCGGAGCAGGTCCGTGCCCGCCTGGGAGAGCGCCGGGCCCTGGGAGAGGGCGGCCGTGGCCATGGCCAGGACCTGCATCCGGGCCTTGTCACCGGCTCCGGTGGCCGCAGGGAGCTTGTAGGCCAGGGCGTCGGCGAGGGTCTCGTTGTCGTGGGCGTCCGCGTAGGCGAGGGCGTCGCCGGGGGCGGCCGCGTAGCCGGCCGGGGCGCCGTTGTAGTCGACCTCGGAGCCCTTGACCCGGCGGCCGGCGGTGTCGGTGAAGGTGTAGGCGGCGAGGTTGCCGGACAGGCCGACCTTGATCAGGTCCTGGGCGTGCAGGAGGCGGGCCTTCTGTTCGGCCGGGGTGCCGTTGGCGGGTGATCCGTTGGGCTCGGTGAACAGGCCGGTGGCGAAGCCCTGGACGCGCGGGTCCTCGTCGAAGGGGCCGCCGCCGCGGACCGCGTCGCGCGCCCGGTCGGAGAAGGTGGCGATGCCGGTGCCGGCCATGTTCTGCTGGGTGGCCTGCACGAACCGGGCGTCGTTGGCGATCTCGCCGAAGTTCCAGCCCTCCCCGTAGAGCACGATCCTCTTGCCGTCGACCCCGTCCTTGGCGACGGTGAGCTCGTCGAGGGCCTTGCGGACGGCGAGGATGTTGGCCTTCGGGTGGTGGCCCATCAGGTCGAAGCGGAACCCGTCGACCTTGTACTCCTTGGCCCAGGTGACGATCGAGTCCACGACGAGCCGGCCCATCATGGCGTTCTCGGGGGCCGTGTTGGCGCAGCAGGTGGAGGTGGCGACGGTGCCGTCGGCGAGCAGGCGCTGGTAGTAGCCGGGGACGATGCGGTCCAGGACGGACTTGTCCGCCTGGCCGGAGGCCACGGTGTGGTTGTAGACCACGTCCATCACGGTGCGCAGTCCGGCCCCGTTGAGGGACTGGACCATCCTGCGGAACTCGACCGTACGGGCCGTGCCGTCCGGGTCGCTCGCGTAGCTGCCCTCGGGGACGGTGTAGTGCAGCGGGTCGTAGCCCCAGTTGTAGGCGTCCTTCGCGGCCGCGGCCGCCACGCACGCCTGCTGCTCCTGCGAGTCCGGGGCGTAGACCTTCAGGTCGCAGGCGGGCTCGGTGCGGTCCGCCGCCTTCTCCGGGACGGTGCCGATGTCGAAGGCCGGCAGGAGGTGGACGTACGAGGTCCCGGAGGCGGCCAGGCCGCGCAGGTGGGTCATGCCCGCCGAGCCGCTGTCGGTGAAGGCCAGGTACTGGCCGGGGTGCTTCGAGGTGCGGTCCGCGATCGAGAAGTCGCGGACGTGGAGCTCCTGGATCTGGGCGGAGGTGAAGGGGACGGGCGCGGGCTTGCGCAGCTCCTTCCAGCCGGGCGGGGCGAGCTTCGGGTCGGCCAGGTCCACGGCCAGGCTATGCGTGGAGTCGGCGGTCAGCGCGGTGGAGTAGGGGTCGGTGGCCAGGTTGCGGACCACCTGCCCGGTGGTCGGCGCCCAGACGGTCACGGCGTAGCGGTAGGGCTTCGCGGTCCAGGAGCGCTCGCCGCGCACCGACCAGACGCCGGTGGCGTCGTCGCGGCGCATGGGGACGGTGCGGCCGTCGAGTTCGAGGGAAACCTCCTGGGCGGTGGGGGCCCAGACGGACAGGGTGGGGCGGCCGTCCTTGAAGACGGGGCCGAGGGATGCGGTCGTGGCGTACAGGTCGTCCAGGACGCCGGCGAGCTGGACGCCGGTGGCGGCCAGGACGGCGCCGTTCGCGGCGCGGGCGCTCGCGACGAGCTGGCCGCGCAGGGCCTCGCGGACCCGGTCGCGGTCGCGCGGGTCGACGGTGAAGGCCGAGTACGCGGCCAGGTGCGGGAACTTCTGCTTCTGCGCGGCGGTGAGCTCGGTGCGGTTCAGGCGCAGCCACCGCGCCCCGCCCTCGTGCAGGATGCCGTTCTCGGCCTTGACGGCGCCGTCGCGGGAGGCGAGGAGCTGGGCGGAGGCGGCGGCCGCGGGGGCGTTCCAGGCGAGGGTGTCGCGGTCGATCCAGACGGCCTGGGCCTTGGTGAGGTCCAGGGCGGCGCCGGAGCCCGCGGGCTGCGGGAGGAGGTACTTCTCCTTGCCGCCCAGCATCCAGACCTCGTGGCCGGTGGTCTTCAGGTCCAGGGACTGGTCGGAGGGGAGGTCCTTCTCGTCGCCCTTGTGGAGGATGTAGCTGAGGCTGGTCGCGCCGGCCGCGAGCGGGACCTCGTACACCGCGCCGTAGGAGTCGGTACGGGCGGGGAGCAGCGGCTTGGACCAGTCGGTGGGGGTGGCGGCTCCGGTCCAGACGTGCAGGCCCCAGCCTTCGTAGGCGCCGTCGGGGCGCTGGTAGTGCAGGACGGCCTTGGACGTGTCCTGCGGCGGGTAGGCGGGGCGGTCGGTGCGGGCGGGTTCCTTGCCCTGCTCCAGCCAGATCTCGCCGGTCCGGGTCACGTCGATGGTGCGGTCGGCGGCGACGTCCTTGGTGCCGTCCTTGTCGATGACGAGGTAACCGACGGAGGAGGCACCGGGCTTGAGCTTGACGTACGCGAAGGCGCCGTACGCGTCGCGGCCGGTGAAGCCGTGCCCGGCGGGCCACGGCGTGGCCTCGCCCTCGGCGATGTCACCCCATGCGTAGAGCCGCCAGTCGGTGTAGTCGCCGTCGGGGCGGTTGTAGTGGACGACGGCGTAGTCGCGCTGGGTGGCGGTCGGGGTCTCCTCGGGCGGGGCCTGTCCGGCGGTGGACGCGGCGAGCGCGCTCGCGGTGCGGCCGGCGGAGTCGACGGCGACGGCCTTGTAGCGCAGGGCGGTTCCGGCGGGGGCGGTGACGTGCTGGGTGACCTTGTAGGGGGCGTGGTCGGCGGAGCCGAGGACCTGCCACTTCCCGTTGCCGGTCTGCGCGGCGAAGACGACCCGGTTCAGGCCGCCGCCGCTCACGTCTGCGGAGAGCTCGACGGTGCCGGCGGCTCCGGGGGCGGGGGCTTTGAGGGTCAGGACGGGCTTGGTGGCGGGGGCTGCGAGGGGGGCGGTGGCCTGGAGCACCACGGAGCCGAAGGCGGGGACGACGACGGTGAGCTTGCCGGCGGCCGAGGCGCGGATCAGTGCGGTGCCGCCGTACAGGGTGCGGTACTGGGCGCCGGCCGGGGCGTCGATCTCGACCGTCCGGGACTCGGCCGCGTTGTTGGCGGCGACCAGGTACTCGGTGCGGCTGCGGGTGTCCGTACGGGCGAAGGCGTAGACGGAGCCGTCGGCCAGGCGCTCGCTCTGGACGCCGTCGCGCAGGGCGGGGTGGTCCTTGGCCAGCTTGGAGAGAGCACTGATCTGCCGGTAGAGCGGGTGCTCCGGATCGTAGGCGTCGCTCGCGTGGGTGCGCGCCGTGCCGAGCTGGTCGTCGTCCAGGTAGTCGGCGACCCGCGACCCGAACAGCGGCTGCCGTGCGTCCTTGTCGCCGCCGGCGCCGGTGAAGCCCTGCTCGTCACCGGAGTAGACCACCGGGTTGCCGCGGGAGAAGAACATCAGCTCGTTGGCCAGCCGGTAGCGGTCCAGCAGCTCCTGCTCCCCGGCACCGGGCCGGTCCTGCTTGAGGAAGGAGCCGAACCGTCCCATGTCGTGGTTGCCGAGGAAGGTCACCTGCTCGTAGGCGTTGGCCTTGTCGGTGGTGTACCGGTAGTCGTCGCCGAGGACGGCGGCCAGCCGCCCGGCTCCCGCGCCCTGGGCCGCGTACGAGCGGATGGCGTCCTGGAGCGGGAAGTCGAGGGTGGCGTCGAGGCGCCCGCGCGTCACGTACGGGGAGGTGACGGCCGTGTCGGCGGAGTAGACCTCTCCGAACATGAAGAAGTCGTCCCGGCCGCGCTTGCCCGCGTACGCATCGAGGGCGGTGGCCCACTGGCTCCAGAAGTCCATGTTGACGTGCTTGACGGTGTCGATCCGGAAGCCGTCGATATCGAATTCCCCGACCCACTTCTCGTAGATCTTCTCCATTCCGCTGACGACCTCGGGACGCTCGGTCCACAGGTCGTCGAGGCCGAAGAAGTCACCCTGCTCGGAGGACTCGCCGGCGAAGGTGGAGTCGCCCCGGTTGTGGTACATCTGCGGGTCGTTGAGCCAGGACGGCACCTTGAGCTTCTTCTTGGCGTCGGGCACGAAGGGCGTCCGCGGGAAGGACTCCGTCCCGGTCCTGGGGAACTTGCCCTTCCCGTCCGCGTAGTCGGCGTCGTCGAAGGGCACCCCGTCCTTGGTCAGATAGGGGAAGGCCCCCTTGGACAGGTAGCCGTAGGAGCCCTCCCGGTAGTCGACGACATCGGCGGTGTGGTTGGTGATGACGTCGAAGAAGACCTTCATCCCCTTCCCGTGCGCCTTGTCGATCAGCCGCTCCAGATCGTCGTTGGTGCCGAAGTGCGGGTCGACCTGGGTGAAGTCGGTGATCCAGTAGCCGTGGTAGCCGGCCGAGACGTCCTCGCCCTTGCCCTGCACCGGCTGGTTCTTGAAGATCGGAGCCAGCCAGATGGCCGTCGTCCCCAGGCCCTTGATGTAGTCGAGCCGGTCGGTGAGCCCCTTGAGGTCGCCGCCCTGGTAGAAGCCCTTGTCCGTCGGGTCGAGGCCGGTCTCCAGGCGGGAGCCGGTGAGGCCGCCGCGGTCGTTGCGCGGGTCGCCGTTCGCGAACCGGTCCGGGAGCACGAAGTAGAACTGCTCCCGGGTCAGGTCGTGCCGGGCCGGCGTGCCGGCGAGTTTCGCGTCCGAGGGCGGGGCCGGCGGCCCGGCCGTCGCGGCCGCTGCGGGGAGGGCGGGCAGGAGCGTCACGGCCAGGGCGGCGGCGAGGACTCCTGCGGCAGGGCGTATCAAGGCGGATCTCCTTGTGTACGGGTCGCATGGATGAGGGCCGCCCGGCGGTGGCGGGAATCGAAAGTGCCGGGCGGCCCTGGTCGGTGGGGCGGGCGGGTCAGCTGCGCCAGGTGTCGGTCAGCGCGACCTTGCCGCTCGCGGGGACGGTGGCCGTACGGTTGGCGCCGCTCTCCCAGGTGACGTTGCCGGAGGCGTCCTTGCGGACGTACTTGTACGCGAAGGTGGTCCCGGCCGGGAGGGTGACGTCGAGCTTCCAGACGGGGTAGGCGGCGGGGTCGAGCTTCGGCGCGGCGGCGGTGTTCCAGGCGCCGAGCTCGGCGCGGTCGCCGACGACGTGGATGTTCTGGCCGAGGGCGGTGGTGGCGTTGACGGCGAAGGAGGCACCGCTGGAGACGGCGGGCGCACCGGAGCAGCTGCGGGCGCCGGCGTGCAGGGCGACGGCGGTCCCGGCGGGCAGGGTGGCGGTGAACTGGCCGCCGGAGTTCACCGTGACGGTGCGGTTGTTCTGCACGTCGCAGTAGTCGCCGCCCGGCAGCGAGGTCTGGAAGGTACGGGTCAGGGCGCTCGCCTCGTGGTTGATCGCCACGTACGCCTTGGAGCCGCGTCCGAAGGCGATCTGGTCGCCGCCGTTGTCCCACCAGCCGGTGACGGCCTGCCCGCGGGCCGCGTTGCGGAAGCCGACCATGGAGGAGATCTCCCGCCAGGCGTGCTGGCACTTCCAGCCGTCCGCGTAGCAGGCGCTCACGGCGCCGCCGTTGGGCGGGCCGGCGTCCTTGTCGGTCCACTCGTAGCCGGAGTGCACGTCGGGCGACCCGTAGGGCCAAGCCAGCATGAACACGTTCGCCAGGGTGTAGTCCGAGCCGTTCTTGTAGCTGAGGGTGTCCCCGCCGCGCTCGGTGTCGTGGTTGTCGACGAAGACGGCGGACTGCCCGCCGGGCATGTACCCCCACGCCTCGCCGAAGTTCTTCAGGTAGGCCAGGTTCTCGCTCTGGAAGACCCGCTTGAGGTCCCGCGCGTAGCGGAACTCCTGCACGTCCCCGCTGCCGAGGTACTCGGCCGGCGAGACGGCTTCACCGGCCCCGTGGATCGCCTCCTGCTTCCAGTAGACGCCGGGGTTCGTCAGCCGGGACTTGATGTTGGCGAGGTCGGCGGCGGGCATGTGCTTGGCGGCGTCGATGCGCAGCCCGTCCACACCCAGCGACAGCAGGTCGTTCAGGTACCCGGCGATCCGCCCCCGCACGTACTCCTCGCCGGTGTCGAGGTCCGCGAGCTGCACGAGCTCGCAGTTCTGGACGTTGGCCTTGTCCTGGTAGTTCGAGATGGTCGCCCGGCAGTCGTCCATGTCGGAGCCGGAGTAGATCCCCGGGTACCCGTACTTCGTGTACGAACTCCCGCCGGTCCCCGTCCCGTCCCCGGCGGCCATGTGGTTGATGACGGAGTCGGCGACGACCTTCACCCCCGCGGCGTGGCAGGAATCGACCATGGCCTTGAAGGCGGCCCGGTCCCCCAACCGCCCGGCGATCTTGTAACTGACGGGCTGGTAGGACGTCCACCACTGGGGCCCCTGGATGTGTTCCTGGGGCGGCGAGACCTGGACGTACCCGTACCCGGCCGGCCCGAGACTGTCGCCGCAGGCCTTGGCCACGGCATCGAACCGCCACTCGAACAGCACGGCGGTGACGTCCTTGTCGCCGGGCGGCACGGCCTGCGCCTGCGGTGCCTGCGCGGTGAGGGAGGCGCCGGCGAGCGCGGCGACGGCAGCGGCGGCAGCCACCAAGGATCTACGGGTGCGGGGCATGTGGGGCCTCCTGGCGGAGAGGTGGGGATTGCACGCGACCGTATGGGCCGAAACCCGCCCCTGCAAGACCTTGCGCAAGAGATTGCAGAATTGTTTCTCGGGCGTGTCCTCCCGGGGCCCGCCGGGCAACCGAATGGGTAGGGTCCGACCGGGCAACCGACGCCGGAGGAGGACCCCGATGCCGACCGACATCGTGATCGCACAGACCACCATCGACAGCGAACACCGGGCGGGCGAACTGGCGCGGGGCGCGGTGGAGGCCCGCCTGGCCGCCTGCGCCCACATCGACGCGCCGCTCACGGCCGTCTACCGCTGGAAGGGAACCGTGGAAACGGCCACCGAATGGCGCATCACGTACAAGACCACACGCGACCGCCTCCCCGCCCTCGGGGCGTGGGTCGCCCAGGAGCACAGCTACGACGTCCCGGAGTGGATCGTCATCCAGGCCGACGCCGGCTCGGACCCCTACCTGTGGTGGGTCACCGAGGAGACCACCCCGGAGTAGCAGCGCGGAAACGTGCCGAAAGCCGGCCGATCACCCGATGTCCACGGCGGCCGCGGTCTGCTGTGCGACGCATCCGATCAGGTGGCACCGCCCGCCGGCGAGTGCGCCCACCGACCCCGCAGACCGGCCCGGGACTACGTTGGCGGCCGACGAGGGAGGAAGCGTTGACCGATCATCCGCACATCGGTGTGTTCCGGCGCGCCATGGAGGCCTTCTCGGCAGGCGACATGGAGTCGCTGGCACAGGTCTTCCACCCCGACGTCGTCTGGCACCACCGGGGCCGGGGGCCGCTGTCGGGGGACTTTCACGGCCGAGAGGCCACGTTCGAGATGTTCAAGCGCGCATTCGAGCTGTCAGGCGGCACGTACCGTCCTCAGCTCCACGACGTTCTCGCCAACGACGCCCATACGATCGCCCTGCTCCATGCCACAGCGTCACGCGAGGGCAAGCAGCTCGACATGGACTACGTCATCGTCTTCCACATCAACGCCGGCAGGGTCGTCGAAGCATGGGAGCTCTGGGCCGACCAAGCGGCATACGGCGCGTTCTGGTCGTAGAGCCCCTCTGCATCGGATCGAACATCCGGATGCGCTTCTGGTCGCTGTCTCGTGCAGGTAGCCCCCAGACGGCCGTCGGACGCCGAGACGTGAGGAGCGCGTAGCGATCTGGCGCGCCCGCCGACCCCGCGTCCCCTCTCCGGCGGGGCCGGGCCGGGGCATGGCTCCCTGCAACCTGGGAGCCGGTCCCTGACGGGCAGTGCCCCGGATCATGAACCAGTGGACCGTTCCTTTGGGGGCTTCCCGGCAGTCCTTGTCTTTCCGGGGCGGGACGGCCTGTCAAGGGTGGCCGAAGGCCATCGCGAAGCGACGCGACGAAGGAGCGCCCTTGACAGGGCGGCCCGCCCCGGAAGGACAGTGGGACTGACGGGAAACCCCCAAACCCTCCCTGATCCGGCCCCGCCCCGAAGGCCGGCTGCGGCGCCACAACCGGCTGGAAACGAGGCGGGCTCCGGGCCCCCCCTTCACCCCCCGGTCGGCGCCTGCGCCGTAGAGCCCCTGACCACCAGCTCCGGCTGGAAGACGTACTCCGTGCGCTGGACCGGCGTGCCGGCCACCGCCTCCAGCAGGGCTCCCACCGCCGCCGTCGCCATGGCGCGCACCGGCTGGCGCACGGTCGTCAGGGGCGGGTCCGTGAAGGCGATCAGCGGGGAGTCGTCGAAGCCGACCACCGACACGTCCTCGGGGACGCGCAGCCCCCGCTCGCGGGCCGCCCGTATGACGCCGAGCGCCATGGGGTCGCTGCCGCACACCACCCCCGTGCAGCCCCGGTCCAGCAGTGCGCCGCCCGCCGCGTGGCCGCCCTCCACCGTGAACAGTGTCCGCTGGATCAGCCCCTCCGCCTCCGCGGAAGGGCAGGCGGCCACGAATCCCTGCTCCTTGCGGGCCGACGGCACGTAGCGGGTCGGCCCGATCGCCAGGCCGATCCTGCGGTGCCCCAGGTCCTCCAGGTGCCGCACCGCCATGTCCGCCGCCGCCCGGTCGTCCGGGGAGATGAACGGCGCGTTCACCTGCTCGTTGAAGCCGTTGATCAGGACGAAGGGGGTGCCGCGCGCGGCCAGCCGCTGGTAGCGCGACGGGTCCGCCATCGCGTCCGCGTGCAGGCCCGACAGGAACACGATGCCCGTGACCCCGCGTTCCTCCAGCTGCTCCACCAGCTCGTCCTCGGTGGCCCCGCCCGGTGTCTGCGTGCACAGCACGGGCGTGTACCCGTGCCCGGCCAGCGCCTGCTCGATGACCTGGGCGAACGCCGGGAAGATCGGGTTGGTCAGCTCCGGGATGAGCAGCCCCACCAGACCGTTGCTGCGCCGCTTCAGCCGTACCGGCCGCTCGTAGCCCAGCAGGTCGAGCGCGGCCAGCACCTTGTGCCGGGTGCCGGCCGCCACCCCCGATTTTCCGTTGAGCACACGGCTGACGGTCGCCTCGCTGACCTGGGCCTGCGCGGCGATGTCCGTCAGCCGCAGCGGGGAAGTCACCCCTGCCACCACACCGCGGTGTCGGCGGGCAGCACGTCCGGGTCCGCGACCGGTCCGCTGGACAGCAGCACCGTGCCCGGCGCGGGGAGCCGTACCGGCTCGCCGGTGGTGTTGGCGGTGCACACGAAGCCGCCGCGGCGGAAGGCCAGGACGCCCTCCGGCGCCGGCAGCCACTCCACCGCATCGCCGGCGCCGAGGTCGGCCCGCTCCCTGCGCAGGCGCAGCGCGCTGCGGTACAGCTCCAGGGTGGAGCTCGGGTCCCCGGTCTGTGCCTCCACGCTCAGGCCGGCCCACTCGGCCGGCTGGGGCAGCCAGCTGCCGCCGTCGCCGAAGCCGTAGGGGGCGGTTTTGCCGGACCACGGGATGGGGACCCGGCAGCCGTCGCGGAAGCCGTCCTGGCCGGCCGCGCGGAAGAACGACGGGTCCTGGCGCACCTCGTCGGGCAGGTCGGTCACGTCGGGCAGGCCCAGCTCCTCGCCCTGGTACACGTACGCGGAACCGGGCAGCGCGAGCATCAGCAGCGTCGCGGCCCGGGCCCGCCGCAGGCCCAGCTCGCGGTCGCCCTGCTCGCGCAGCTGCGTGCCGAGGCCGGCCGGGTTGGCGAAGCGGGTGGCGTGCCGGGTGACGTCGTGGTTGGACAGCACCCAGGTGGTGGGGGCGCCGACGGGGCGCATCGCGGCGAGCGAGCCGTCGATGATCTCGCGCAGCTCGTTCGCGTCCCAGTCGGCGGTCAGGTACTGGAAGTTGAACGCCTGATGCATCTCGTCGGGGCGCACGTACAGGGCGGTGCGCTCGACGGTCGGGGTCCAGGCCTCGGCGACCAGGACGCGGTCGCCCTCGTACTCGTCGAGGATCCGTCGCCAGGAGCGGTAGATCTCGTGGACCCCGTCCTGGTCGAAGAACGGCAGCACCTGGTTGCCGAGCAGCTTGAGCTGCTCGTCGCGGCCGAGGTCCGGCAGGCCGGGAGCCTTGACCAGGCCGTGGGCCACGTCGACGCGGAAGCCGTCGGCGCCGAGGTCCAGCCAGAAGCGCAGGATCGAGCGGAACTCGTCCTGGACGGCCGGGTGCTCCCAGTTGAAGTCGGGCTGCTCGGGCGCGAACAGGTGCAGGTACCACTGGCCGCCCTCGACCTGGGTCCAGGCCGGGCCGCCGAAGATGGACTCCCAGTCGTTGGGCGGCAGTTCGCCGTTCTCGCCCCTGCCGGGGCGGAAGTGGAAGCGCTCGCGCAGCCGGGAGCCCGGCCCCTCCCGCAGGGCCTGCTTGAACCATTCGTGCTGGTCGGAGCAGTGGTTGGGGACGAGGTCCACGATGATGCGCAGCCCCAGCTCATGCGCCTCGCGGATCACGGCGTCGGCGTCGTGCAGGGTGCCGAACATCGGGTCGATGGCCCGGTAGTCGGCGACGTCGTAGCCGGCGTCGGCCTGCGGGGAGGCGTAGAAGGGGCTCAGCCAGACGGCGTCGACACCCAGTTCCTTGAGGTAGGGCAGGCGGCTGCGGATGCCTTCGAGGTCCCCCATGCCGTCCCCGTTGGAGTCGGCGAAGCTGCGCGGATAGACCTGGTAGATCACCGCTTCTCTCCACCAGCCGGGCTGGGTGCCGGTGGAGGTGGGGAGCGCGTCGGCGAGGTGCTGGGTCATGTCGTCCTTGGAGAGATCGGGCCGGGGGTGAGAGGGGGCAGGCAGCACGGGTGGTCAGCCCTTGGTGGCGCCTGCCGTCATCCCGGCGACGAGGTGACGCTGGGCGAAAACGAAGAAGATCGCCGCGGGGATGGCGATGAGGACCGAGGCGGCACTCATCGCACCCCAGTTGGAGGTGTACTGGGTGACGAAGGTCTGCAGCCCGCCGGCCAGGGTGAGGTTCTCCTCGCCGACCATGAAGGCGGAGGCGTACGCGACTTCGCCCCAGGCGGTGATGAAGGCGTAGAAGCCGGTGACGGCGAGGCCGGGCTTGGCGAGCGGCAGGATCAGCCGCCAGAAGGTGCCGAAGGGGTTGAGTCCGTCGACGCGGCCGGATTCGTCGATCTCCACCGGGATGGTGTCGAAGAAGCCCTTCATCATCCAGGCGCAGAACGGCACGGCGATGGTGAGGTAGGTGATGATCAGGCCGACCGGCTGGTTGAGCAGGCCGAGGTCGCCCATGAGGTTGTAGAGCGGCACGATGAGGATGGCCATGGGGAACATCTGCGTGATGAGCAGGGTCCACATGAGCGGCTTCATGCCGGGGAACTTGAAGCGGCTCACCGCGTATCCGGTGGTGGCGGCGATGAAGACGCCGAGGACGGTGGTGACGCCGGCGACCAGGACGGAGTTCGCGAACCAGCTCAGGAAGTGGCTGGAGTCCAGCAGGTACCGGTAGTTGGAGAGCGTGGGTTCCCTGACGAAGTCCGTGGTGATCGCGTGCTGCGCGGGCTTGAGCGAGGTCAGCAGGATCCACAGCACCGGGAAGACGGCGATGACGGACGCGACGATCAGGGTCGCGTGCAGGCCGACGGAGGCGAGCGGGGAGCGGGTGCCCCGGGTACGAGCGCTGGTCATGGTCACCACACCTCTCCCTGCTTGCGCAGCGAGCGCCGGTAGACCAGCGCGAAGATCATGAGCAGGGCGAGGATCAGTACGCCCCAGGTGGCGGAGCCGGCGAAGTCGCGCGGGCTCGCGACGAACGCCTCGCGGAAGGCCTGGGTCACCAGGATCTCGGTGGAGTCTCCCGGTCCGCCGCGGGTGAGCAGGAAGATCACCGGGAACATGTTGAAGGTCCAGATGGTGGAGAGCAGGATCACCGTCATGCTCACCGCGCGCAGCCCGGGCAGCGTGATGTGCCGGAACCGCTGCCAGGCGCTCGCGCCGTCCATCTCGGCGGCCTCGTAGAGCTCTCCGGGGATCGACTGCAGTCCGCCGAGCAGGGCGACCATCATGAAGGGGACGCCGAGCCAGACGTTGACGGCGACGACCGAGAACTTGGCCCAGGTCGGGTCGTCGAGCCACGGGACGGCGGCGATGCCGCCGCCGTCGAGGATCTTGTTGAGGATGCCGCTGTCGCGGTTGAAGAGGAACCGCCAGGCGAAGACGGAGACGAAGCCGGGGACGGCCCACGGCAGGATGAGCGCCATCCGGTAGGCGGCGCGGCCCCGGAAGGTGCGGTTGAGCATGTTGGCCAGGACCAGGCCGAGCGTGAAGGTGATGGACACGCATGCGACGGTCCACACCACCGTCCACACCAGTCGCTGCAGGAACACCGGGTCACTGAGCACGGCCGCGTAGTTGTCGAGTCCGACGAACTCGTACGTGGCCTGGATGTGCCGGGCGCCGATGGTGCGCGAGACGTTGCGCTCGTTGGCGTCGGTCAGCGACAGGTAGATGCCCCGGACCAGCGGCCAGCCGATGATCACGCCGAGGACGAGCACCACCGGGGCGATCATCGCCCAGGCGTACCAGTGGGTGGCGAGGGCGCGCCTCAGGCCACCGGGGTTCCTGCTGTCAGTCCTGCGGCTCCGGCCGCGGGCGGCGGCGTCGTCTCCGACGCCGTCACCCGCGGCCTTCGCCACCGACTGGCTGGTGTGAGCAGCCATCTTTATCTACTACTTCCAACCCTTGAGGATCTTGCGGAACTCGACGCCGGCCGCCTTGGCCGCGTCCTCCGGGCTCGAGGCCCCCGTGATCGCCTTGGTGTATTCGACCTTCAGCGGCTCGAAGAGGGAGCCGTTCTCCGGGATCCAGGCGCGCTCGACGGCCTTGTCCACGGCCGGCTTGAAGAACTGCACCATCTCGCTGCTCTTCACGTCCGGCTGCTCGTAGGCGGCGGTGCGGGTGGGGAGCAGGCTCAGCTCCTTGGCCGACTGCACCTGGACCTCCTGCGAGGTCATGTACTCGACGAAGGCGTGGGCCGCGTCGCGGTTCTTGGAACCGGCGTAGACGCCGAGGTCGTGGCCGCCCTGCGGGGCACCCGCCTTGACCGAGCCGGCCGGGACGGCGGCGACGCCGAGGTTGGACTTGTCCTTGAACTGCTCGCCGGCGTAGGTGTCGGCGACGGCCCACGGGCCGTTGATCATCATGGCGGCCTCGCCGGACTTGAAGGCCGTCTGCATGTTGGTCCAGCCGTCGGTGGCGTTGGTGACCGCCGCGCCCGAGGTGACCAGGTCGCGGGCGGTCTTGAACGCCTTGACGCCCGCCGCGTTGTCGACGGTGACCGTCTTGTTCTTCGCGTCGACCAGGTCGCCGCCCTCGCCGTAGATCAGCGGGAGGAACCAGTAGGAGTCGTCGCCGCGCAGGTAGAGGCCGGCCTTGCCGGTCTTGGCCTTGATGGCCGCGGCGGCCGTCTTCAGCTCCTCGAGCGTCTTGGGGGGCTGGACCCCGGCGTCGGCGAGCATCTTCTTGTTGTAGAAGAGGCCGAGGGTGTCGATGACCTGCGGCACCGCGTAGGTCTTGCCCTCGTACTTGCCGCTGGCCGCGGCCTGCGGGAGGAACTCCGCGTCGATCTTCTTCGCCGTCTCGGCCGGGACCTCGTCGAGGTAGCCCAGCGAGGCGAAGTCGGCGACCCAGCCGACGTCGGCGCGGATCACGTCGGGGGCGTCGGAACCGCTGCTGAAGGCGTTCTTGACCTTGTTCTGCGCGTCGCCGTACGGGACGTTGACGTACTTGACGGTCACCTTCGGGTGCTTCGCGGTGAACGCCTCGGCGATCTTCTGGAAGCTGGCCTTCTCGGCGTCGTTGGACGTGTCCCACCAGGTGACGGTGCCGGACAGCTCGCCACCGGCCTTCGTCTCGCCGCTGTCGTCCTTGGTGTCACCACCGCAAGCCGTCGCCGCGAGCGCCAGGGCCGCGACCAGCGCGGTGGCCGCTATGCCACGCCGCATATGAACTCCTTCGATGATCCCGGACGCGCCCTCGCGGTCCCGAGTTGCGAGGAACGTAACAAGGCTGAAAGAAGACCGAAAGGGCTTGCGGCAAATTTCTGCAAGAGGGGCTGATCGTTACATCGGTGTGTCCGTACGGTTGCCGCAGCTTGCTGGTGGTTCGAGTCAGCTTCCCCTGTCCTGGCCCGCAACCAGGGGGCGTGCACGAGCGTTGACCCCGATATGACCCAAGAGGTGACGGCCGTCGAGCTTGCAAGCGCTTCCAGCAAGGCCACCACGAGCGGGGGCTGGTGGCGTGATGCCGTCATCTACCAGGTGTACGTGCGCTCCTTCGCCGACAGTGACGGAGACGGCGTCGGGGACCTGCGCGGGGTGCGCGAGCGGCTCCCCCACCTGGCCCGCCTGGGGGTCGACGCCGTGTGGCTCACCCCCTTCTACGTCTCCCCGCAGGCCGACGGCGGCTACGACGTGGCCGACTACCGGGCCGTCGACCCGCTCTTCGGAGACCTCTCCGACGCCGACGACCTGGTGCGGGCCGCCCACGCGCTGGGCCTGCGGATCATCGTGGACGTGGTGCCGAACCACACCTCCGACCAGCACGCGTGGTTCCGGGCCGCCCGGGCCGGGGACCCGCGGGCCCGGGCCCGCTACCACTTCCGCCCCGGCCGCGGACCGGGCGGGGCCGAGCCGCCGAACGACTGGGAGTCCGTCTTCGGCGGCCCCGCCTGGACCCGGGTCGAGGACGGCGCCTGGTACCTGCACCTCTTCGCCCCCGAGCAGCCCGACCTCGACTGGGAGCATCCCGAGGTCGCCGCCGAGTTCGCCTCCGTCCTGCGCTTCTGGCTGGACCTGGGCGTGGACGGCTTCCGCGTGGACGTCGCCCACGGGATGGTCAAGGCCGACGGCCTGCCCGACATCGGCCACGGCGCCCAGGCCACCCTCATCGGCACGCAGCCGCTCCCCTTCTTCGACCAGGACGGGGTCCACGAGATCCACCGCTCCTGGCGCCGGCTCCTCGACTCCTACGAGGGCCACCGCATCGGGGTCGCCGAGGCCTGGGTGCCGACCTCCGAACGCCTCGCCCTGTACGTCCGCCCCGACGAACTGCACCAGGCCTTCAACTTCCGCTTCCTCAACTGCCCCTGGGACGCCCTCGCCCTGCGGACCGTCATCGACGAGTCCCTGGCCGCCACCGCCTCGGTGGGGGCGCCCACCACCTGGGTGCTGTCCAACCACGACGTCGTACGCCACCGGACCCGCTACGGCAGCCTGGACCGCGCCCGGGCCGCCGCCCTGCTGATGCTGGCCCTGCCCGGGTCGGCGTACGTCTACCAGGGCGAGGAGCTGGGCCTGCCGGAGGTGGCCGACCTCCCGGCCCAGGTCCGCAAGGACCCGGCCTTCCTGCGCACCGCGGGACAGGACGGGCTGCGCGACGGCTGCCGGGTGCCGCTGCCCTGGTCCGGCGCGGAGCCCCCGTACGGCTTCGGGCCGGCGGGCGCCTGGCTGCCGCAGCCCGCCGGCTGGGGCGCGCTGAGCGTCGCCGCCCAGACCGGCGACCCGCACTCCACCCTCGAGCTCTACCGCGCCGCCCTGGAACTGCGCCGGGCCCTGCCCGGCCTCGGCTCCCCGGACGCCGGAGCCCTGACCTGGCTGCCCGCGCCCGAGGGCGTGCTGCTCTTCACCCGGCCCGGCTTCGCCTGCACCCTCAACAGCCGGCCGTCCGCCGTCGAACTCCCCGCGCCGGGACGTCCCGTCCTGTCCAGCGCGCCCGTGGAGACGGACGGCCGCACCGTGCTGATGCCGGCGGACTCGTGCACGTGGTGGGCAATCTGAACGTGCGACCGGTACAGTCCAATCCCGTGACCGCACGGCTAGCCGACATCGCAGCCCAGGCGGGGGTCAGCGAAGCCACAGTCAGCCGCGTGCTCAACGGCAAGCCCGGCGTGGCCGCGGGCACCCGTGAATCCGTCCTGGCCGCGCTCGACGTGCTCGGCTACGAACGGCCCGTCCGGCTGCGCCAGCGCAGCGCGGGCCTCGTCGGGCTGATAACCCCCGAACTGGACAACCCCATCTTCCCGGCGCTCGCCCAGGTGATCGGCCAGGCGCTGACCCGGCAGGGCTACACGCCCGTGCTGGCCACGCAGACGCCCGGCGGGTCCACCGAGGACGAACTGACCGAGATGCTCGTCGACCGCGGGGTCTCCGGCATCATCTTCGTCTCGGGCCTGCACGCCGACACGACCGCCGACACGGGCCGCTACGACCAACTGCGCGGCCAGGGCGTCCCGTTCGTCCTCATCAACGGGTTCTCCGACAAGGTGCAGGCCCCCTTCGTCTCCCCCGACGACCGCGCGGCGATGCAGCTCGCGGTCACGCACCTGACGGCGCTCGGGCACACCCGTATCGGGCTCGCCGTCGGACCCAAGCGCTTCGTGCCGGTGCTCCGCAAGATCGAGGGCTTCCGGATCGGGATGAAGGAACGGCTCGGCCTCGACGAGGCAGAGACCGAGGAGCTCATCCAGCACTCCCTGTACTCGCTCGAGGGCGGCCAGGCGGCCGCGGCCGCGCTGATCGCACGGGGCTGCACGGCGGTGGTGTGCGCGAGCGACATGATGGCGCTCGGCGCGATCCGGGCCGCCCGCCAGCAGGGGCTGCGGGTGCCGCAGGACGTGTCGGTGGTCGGCTTCGACGACTCCCCCCTCATAGCGTTCACCGATCCGCCGCTCACCACCATCCGGCAGCCGGTCCAGGCCATGGGGCAGGCGGCCGTGCGGACCCTGCTGGAGGAGATCGGCGGTACGCCCGCCCCGCACAGCGAGTTCGTCTTCCTGCCCGAACTGGTGGTCCGGGGCTCCACGGCCTCCGGCCCGGGGCAGGCTCGGGGCCGGAGTCGTCCGTAGGTCGGAGCGCAGGCGCCGAAGACCGTCCCGAGGGATGATCGGAGGCGAGATCGTATCTGGCAGACTCTCTCCCCATGGGTGAAGCGAGCGTGAAGACACTGGAAACCCGGACGGACGTCTCGTCACCCCCCGTGACCGAGAGTGAGGTCCGGACGGGGTCCGAGCGCACCCTGCTGACCCGGTTGCGCAGCCCGCGCCGTCCGCGGATCTGGTTCGAGATCCTGCTCATCGCGGTCAGCTACTGGACCTACTCGCTGATCCGCAACGCGGTGCCCGAACAGAAGGCGGCCGCCCTCGCGAACGCCGACTGGATCTGGAGCACGGAGCGGACGCTGGGCATCGCCGTGGAACAGACGGTCAACCACGCGGTGAACTCCGTGACGTGGCTGATCGTGGGCATGAACTACTACTACGCCACACTCCACTTCATCGTGACCATCGGCGTGCTGGTGTGGATCTACCGTTTCCATCCCGGGCGTTACGCCGCCACCCGCCTCGTCCTCTTCGCCACCACGGGCGTCGCCCTGGTCGGCTACTACCTCTACCCGCTCGCGCCGCCCCGGCTGATGAACGGGCAGGACTTCGTCGACACGGTGCTGGTCCACCACACCTGGGGCTCCATGGCCTCCGGGAACCTCAAGCACATGTCGAACCAGTACGCCGCCATGCCGTCCATGCACATAGGGTGGTCGCTCTGGTGCGGGCTGACGATCTTCGCGGTCGCCACCGCCCCCTGGGCCCGGATCCTGGGCCTGCTCTACCCGGCGGCGACCCTCGTCGTGATCGTGGCCACCGCCAACCACTTCTGGCTCGACGCCGTGGGCGGCATGCTCTGCCTGGCCTTCGGCTACACCACCTCGCGGGCCTGGTTCGGCTCGCTCCCGCACCGGCTGCCGCGCCACCCCCAGCACCTGGGTCCGCACCCGGCGGCCGCGCTGCTGAACCGTTTCCGGCGGTAGCCTCCGGCCTGGTTCCTCCCCGGGGACCCGCTGTCTTCCCGGATCCCGCGGGATCCCGTCCAGATCCCGTTCAGATCCCGTCCGCCCGGTGGGTGATGCGCCCGCCGGACATCGTGAGGAGGACCGGGGTCTCGGCCAGCTCGTCCACCCCGGCCGTGACCGGGTCGAGCGCCAACGCCGTCAGATCCGCCCGCAGGCCGGCCGCGATCCGGCCCCCCAGCTGCTCCTCCCCGGCCGCGAGGGCCGCGTGCGAGGTCATGCCCTCCAGTGCCATCAGCCCGGTCAGGGCGGGACCCGCCGCTGCCGCGCCGTGCGGGCTGCGGGCGGTGACCAGTACCCGGCGGGCGTCGTAGTGCGCGATGGGCCAGTCGGAGCCGAGCGCGAGGACGGCTCCCGCGTCCCGCAGCTCCCGGCAGCGCCAGGCGCGCCCGGCGCGGTCCTCCCCCAGCCGCCTGGACCACTCGTCGGTGTGGTCGGCGCGGGTGTAGGCCGTGTGCGGCGGCTGCATCGAGGCGATCACCCCGAGTTCCGCGAACCGCTTCAGCTGGTCGTCGGGCAGGGTCTCGATGTGCTCGATCCGGTGCCGCATGCGGGCCTGTCCGCCGAGCGCGGCGACCGTGTCGAGGACGTGGCAGACCGCCGCGTCGCCGATGGCGTGGGTCGCGGTGCGCACCCCGGCCGCGTCGAGGACCCGTACCGCGTGGGCGTAGGCCCGGGGGTCGGGCCAGAAGGCGTCGGTGCCCTGGCCGTGGCAGTCGGCGTGCTCCAGCCAGGCGGTACCGCCTTCGACGGTGCCGTCCATGAAGAACTTCACGCCGCCGACCTGCCAGTGGCGGCCGGCCAGGCGCTGGAGCTCGACCAGCCCGGCGAGCTCCTCCTCGTCCGCACCGGGCATGCACCACGGGGCCAGGCGCAGCCGCAGGGGCAGGTGGCCCTCGTACTCGACGGTCGCGAGGAGGGCCGGTACGTCCCCGTCGCCGAGATCCATGACGTGGGCGCCGGTCAGCCCGGTGGCGGCCATGGCGTCGAGGAGGGCGAGGAGGCGGGCGCGGCGCTCGGCCGGGGCCGGCTTGGGGACCAGGGCCATCGCGGCGTGCTCGAGGAGGTGGCCCGTGGGGCGGCCGGCCGCGTCGCAGACGACGGCGGAGCGCTGGGCGAAGACGCGGGGTCCGGTGATGCCCGCGGCGGCCAGGGCCGCGCCGCTGGCCAGGGCCGAGTGGCCGTCGTAGAGGCGCAGGAAGGCCGGGGCGCCGTCCAGGGCGTCCTCGATCAGGGCCCGGTCGACGGGCTGTCCGCCGAAGGCGTTGTGGTCGAGGCCGTGGCCGACGACCCATCCCCGGGTGCGCTCGGCGCTGCGCAGGGCGGCCCGCAGCTGGTCCGGGTCCCGTACGGCGGACAGGTCGGTGCCGGTGGCCATCTCGATGCCCCAGACGGGGTGACTGTGGGCGTCGGTGAGGCCGGGGGTGAGGGTGGCGCCCCCGAGGTCGACCACCTCGGTACCGGGGCCGCGCCAGTCCCGTACGTCGCCCTCGCCGCCCACGGCGACGATCAGCCCGCCGCGCACGGCGACGGCCCGGGCCTCGGGCCGGCCCGGGTCCAGGGTGCGGACGCGGGCTCCGGTGAGGACGGTGTCGGCAGCGGGCACGGATCGGCTCCTTCGGGACGGGCGGGCTCAGCGGTCGTGGCGGGTTCAGCGGCGCGGCGGGCTCAGCGGCGCGGCGGGGGCGGGGGCCCCGGGCCACTGTGCCGTGTCTGCGGGGTACGGCCGCGTGAACCCGCACCCCATCCTGCCGGTTCGCCGGGGCCGTGACGTCGGTCCTCCCTGCCGGTCGTACGGGCGACGGGATCGCGGAATTGTTCCGGCGCCGGGCAACCGAATCCGATCGGTTGGTGGTCAAGGAGGCGAAGGGGGTGCCGATGCAGGCCGAGCAAGAAGCTCAGTTCCAGGCGTTCGTGGCCGCACGCTGGAGCCATCTGGTGCGGACCGCGTATCTGCTGACCGGCGATCCGCACGACGCGGAGGACGTGACGCAGAGTGCGCTCGCCAAGGCGTACCGGTCGTGGCGGCGCGTGTCGCGCATGGACAGTCCGGAGGCGTACGTGCGCCGGATGCTGGTCACCTGCAACAGCGACCGGTTCCGCAAGCGACGCGTCGCCGAACGGCTGACGGACCGCGTGCCGGACACCTCGGTGCGCGACAACGCCGTGGCCTGGGCCGACGAGCGCAACGTGCTGATGGCGGCGTTGGCCCAACTGCCCGCCCGGCAGCGCGCGGTCGTGGTGATGCGGTACTGGGAGGACCTCTCCGAAGCCGAGACCGCCGACGTCCTGGGGTGCTCCCCCGGCACGGTCAAGAGCCAGGCGTCCAAGGCCCTGGCGAAACTGCGCGCCTGGCCCGGGCTGGGCCGGATCACGACGACGAACGAGACGCAACAGGGGGCGTTCCGGTGAACGGGCGAAGCGACGGCGAGCGGGACGGACGCGGAGGTCAGGACGGGCTGGGCAGTCGGGACGGGCTGGGCGGTTACGACGGGCCGGGCGGTCGGGATGGGCTGGGCGGTCGGGGCGGGCTGGGCGGTTACGACGGCCAGGGCAGTCCCGACGGCCAGCGCGGTCACGACGGGCTGGGCGGTCACGGGGCGTTCGAGCTCAGCCTGCGGGAATGGATGGCCCGGGACGCCGCCTCCGTGCGGCCCGCCGCCGTGCCGTATCCGGCGATCGTCCGGCAGGGGCGTGCGGAGCGGCGGCGGCGGCTCGCCGTGGCGGGGGCGGCCCTGGTCGCGCTGACCGTCGTACCGGCCACGGCCCTCGCCTTCACCGGCAGCGGCAGCGGCGGGGGCGGCGACGGGCGGGCGGACCAGGTGTCCGTGTCGGGCGGCGGTCCGACGGCGAGCTCGGCGCCGCAGTCGCCCGAACCGCCCGCCGGACCGGCCGCTCCCGCCACCCCCGGACAGCTCGCCGACGGCATCACCCTGAAGGACGCGGCCGCCGGGCTCGAGCAGTGCCTGGAATTCGACCGGCAGCGCCCCGGCGGCGGCGGTACCGCCACCGGGACCGGGGCGCAGCGGGCGTCCCTGGGCAGGGCCGCCGACTACCGGATCCTGCTCGCGCACCGCAGCACCGGCAACGACAACAGCCCGGGCGACGGCCGCTACATCGTCGCCGTCAAGGAGACCCCGCAGCCCACCCGGATCATCTGCCACGTCAAGGACGGCGAGGCGAGCGGCCTGAACACCTCCGTCGGCGCACACGAGGACCCCACGCGGGGCGCCCTCGTACCCGACATCAACGCGGGCAAGCTCTACCTGCAGCGGCTGCGCTCCGAGGGCCCCTGGAAGCTGCCCTACCGCTGGGGCAGCATCGGTACCGTGGACGACCCCCGCGTCGCCCGGGTCACCGTCAGCTACGGCGGCGCCACCGCCGAAGCCGCCCTCGACCACGGCTGGTTCGCCGCCACCGGCATCCTGGAACGGGCCGTCACCCAGGCCCCGCGGATCAGGGGCTACGACGCCCAGGGCACCCAGGTCTACGACTCCGACCAGGACAAGTACTACGACAAGCCCATCCCGTAGGCCCTGGGCCCCGCGAACAAGGACCTCGCCGCCGCACAGGGGTCGGCGGCGAGGTCCTGTCCTGCGTGGCTACGCCCCGTAGAACAGCTCGTCCACGACCGCGCGGGCCCGGCGCGTGATGCGGCGGTAGTCGTCCAGCATCTCGCCGACCGTGCCCTCCGCGTAGCCGAGGTAGCGGCCCACTGCCCCCAGTTCGCGGGCTTCGGAGGGGAAGGTGTCCCCGGCGCGGCCGCGGACCAGCATCACCGCGTTGCGGACCCGGGTGGCCAGGACCCAGGCCTCGTCCAGGACCTGCGCCTCCTCGGTCGGGATCAGCCCGGCCGCGTGCGCGGCGGCCAGGGCTTCGCGGGTGCGGGTCGTGCGCAGGCCCGGCTCGGCCCAGGCGTGCTGCATCTGGATCAGCTGGACGGTCCACTCGACGTCGCTGAGGCCGCCGCGGCCGAGTTTCGTGTGCAGGGTCGGGTCGGCGCCGCGCGGCATCCGCTCCGATTCCATCCTGGCCTTGAGCCGGCGGATCTCCCGTACGGCGTCCTCGCCGAGGCCCTCCATCGGGTAGCGCAGCGGGTCGATCAGGTCGATGAAGCGCCGGCCCAGGTCGGTGTCGCCCGCGACCGGTTCGGCGCGCAGCAGGGCCTGGCTCTCCCAGGTCAGGGCCCAGCGCCGGTAGTACGCGGCGTAGGAGGCCAGGGTGCGCACGAGCGGGCCGGAGCGGCCTTCGGGGCGCAGGTCGGCGTCGATGAGCAGCGGCGGGTCGGCGGTGGGCAGTTGGAGCAGGCGGCGCATTTCGGCGACGACGGCCTGCGCGGCCTTCGCGGCCTCCTGTTCGTCGACGCCCTCGCGGGGTTCGTGGACGAACAGGACGTCGGCGTCGGAGCCGTAGCCGAGCTCGTGGCCGCCGAAGCGGCCGACGCCGATGACGGCGAAGCGGGTGGGCAGGGTGTCGCCCCACTGGGAGCCGACGGCGGCGCGCAGGGCGCCGGCGACGGTGGCGGCGGTCAGGTCGGAGACGGCTCCGCCGACCCGGTCGACGAGGGCCCCGTGGTCCTCTTCGGCCGGGCTGTCCTCCGTACCGTACGAGCGGATGATGTCGGCCGCGGTGGTGCGGAAGAGCTCGCGGCGGCGGACCCCGCGGGCGGCGGCGACGGCGGCTTCGGGGTTCTCGGCGCGGCCGACGGCGGCGAGGACCTCCTGTTCCAGCGCCTCGTGGGTGCGGGGCTGGAGGCCTTCGGGGTCACCGAGCAGGGCGACGGCCTCGGGGGCGCGCATCAGCAGGTCGGGGGCGAGGCGGCCGGCGGACAGGACGCGGGCGAGGTTCTCGGCGGCGGCCCCCTCGTCGCGCAGCAGCCGCAGGTACCAGGGGGTCTTGCCGAGGGCGTCGGAGACCTTGCGGAAGCCCAGCAGTCCGGCGTCCGGGTCGGCGGAGTCGGCGAACCAGCCGAGCATGACCGGCAGCAGGGTGCGCTGGATGGCGGCCTTGCGGGTGACGCCGGAGGCGAGGGCCTCCAGGTGGCGCAGGGCCGCGGCCGGGTCGGCGTAGCCGAGGGCTTCGAGGCGCTGGCCGGCGGCGCGCGGGGAGAGCCGGGTCTCGCCGGGGGCGAGCTGGGCGACGGCGTCGAGGAGCGGCCGGTAGAAGAGCTTCTCGTGCAGGCGGCGCACGACGGAGGCGTGGCGGCGCCAGGCCTTGGTGAGTTCGGCGACGGGTTCGGTGCGCAGGCCCATGGAGCGGCCCAGGCGCCGCAGGTCGTGCTCGTCCTCGGGGACGAGGTGGGTGCGGCGCAGCCGGTAGAGCTGGATGCGGTGCTCCATGGTGCGCAGGAAGCGGTACGCGTCGTGCAGCTGGGCGGCGTCGGCGCGGCCGACGTAGCCGCCGGCGGCGAGGGAGTGCAGGGCGTCGAGGGTGGTGCCGGAGTGCAGGGTGTGGTCGCTGCGGCCGTGGACGAGCTGGAGCAGCTGGACGGCGAACTCGACGTCGCGCAGGCCGCCGGGGCCGAGCTTGAGTTCGCGGTCGACGTGGGCGGCCGGGATGTTGTCGACGACGCGGCGGCGCATCTTCTGGACGTCGGCGACGAAGTTCTCGCGCTCGGCGGCCTGCCAGACCAGCGGGCTTATGGCCTGGATGTACTGCGCGCCGAGGTCGGGGTCCCCGGCGACGGCGCGCGCCTTGAGGAGGGCCTGGAACTCCCAGGTCTTGGCCCAGCGCTGGTAGTAGGCGAGGTGGGAGGACAGGGTCCGCACGAGCGGACCGTTCCTGCCCTCGGGGCGGAGGTTGGCGTCGACGGGCCAGATGGTGCCTTCGACGGTGGTCTCCGAGCAGATCCGCATGAGGTGGGAGGCCAGCCGGGTGGCGGCCTGGATGCCCTTGCCCTCGTCGGTTCCCGGGGAGGCCTCGCCGACGAAGATGACGTCGACGTCGGAGACGTAGTTGAGCTCGTTGCCGCCGCACTTGCCCATCGCGATGACGGCGAGGCGGCACTGCGCGGCGTCCTCGGGGGCGGCTGCGCTGGCGATGCGCAGGGCCGCGCGGAGGGTGGCGGTGGCGAGGTCGGCGAGCTCGGCGGCGGTCTGGGCGACGTCTATGGTGCCGCAGACGTCGCGGGCGGCGATCGAGAGCAGGCAGCGGCGGTAGGCGACGCGCAGGGCCACCGGGTCGTGGGCGTCGGCGAGGCCGCGCTCGAACTCCGGGAGCCCGGGGTGCAGGTCGGCGGCCTCGTAGGTGACGAGGGCGTGCCAGTCGCGGGGGTGGCGGGCGAGGTGGTCGCCGAGGGCCTCGGAGGCGCCGAGCACGCCGAGGAGGCGGTCGCGCAGCGGCTTGGCGCTGACCAGGGTGTCGAGGAGCCGGGACAGCTCCTCGGGCGGCTGCGCCTCGGCGAGCCGGACGAGTCCGAGGAGGGCGAGGTCGGGGTCGGCGGTGGCTCCGAGGGCGTCGAGGAGCACCGGATCGGCGCGTACGGAGGCCAGCGCGTCGGTGTCGAGCAGCCGGGCCGCGGCCGAGGGGTCGGTGAACCCGCTGCGGAGCAGCCGGATGAAGGTGCTGCTCCTGCGTCCCGGGACTGTCATCCCGCCGCCTCCCGCGGTTGTCGCTGCCGCTGCCCTGGCGTGCCTCCGGGTGAGCCTAGCGCTGTGACCGGGAAGTTCAGCGGGCCACGGCACCGGGCGGAGCAGGTGTTCGACCCATCGGCACGTACCATGAAGGGGATTATCGGATTATCCGAAGACTTATGGCGTGATGGGGCTCACTCCCCGCCTACCGGCCGCGAGGAGCCCCATGTCCGACGGACGCCCCTACTCCGGCTCCGCCTGGCCGGAACCGGAGCCGATACCCGGACCGTTCCCGCCCGCGGGAGCCTGGCACCCCGGCCACCCGACCCAGGCCCAGCCGACGGCACCCTGGCACCCCGGCCACCCGGCCGACGCCCGGCCGACCCCGCCCGCCACAGCCTGGCAGCCCGGCCCCCCGGCCGAGACCCCGCCCGCGGTGGCCTGGCACCCCGGCCACCACCCGGCCGACGCCCGGCCGACCCCGCCCGCCGCAGCCTGGCACGCCGACCACCTGACCGAGGCCCCGCCGACGGCGGGTCGGCAGCCCGCCCGCCCCGCCGAAGCCACGGTGCCGGCGCCCCGGTCCGGCGGCCGCAAGGCCGACCGCGAGGCCCGCGAGGCCGACCGCACCGGCGGCCGCGGCAAGCGCGCGAAGACCTCCGCCCCGCCGGACACCAAGCGCGGCCGCCGCCGGGCCGGATCGCCCCCGGCCGGGACACCCGCCCGCGGGACGGCCGCCGCCGGCTCGCCCACCGCGCCGGAAGCGTACGGCAGCCGCGGCCGCAGCCGGGCCGCGCACCCCGCCACCCCCCACCCGCCCACGACCGCACCGGCGGACGGCAGACGCCGACGGACCGGGACCCCGGCCACCCCCGACTCGCCCACCTCGCCGGAGGCGTACGGCAGACGCGCACGCCGCCAGGCCGCGGGCCCCGTCGCCGTCGGGTCGTCCACCGGGCGGGAGGCGAAGGGCCACCGGTGGGCCGGGTTCGTCAAGGTCGTCGCCTTCTGCGCGGCCACCGCCGCCGGCAGCATGCTCCTGCTCCGGGGCAACGAGGCCCTCGACCGCCTGGCCGCCCCCGTGACGCCCGACAGCAAGGCCACCGCCCCCGCGGCCCCCGCGGCCGCGCCCGACCCGGGCCGGGTGCTCCAGATCATCGCGCACCCCGACGACGACCTCTACTTCATGAACCCGGACCTGCGGTATTCCATATCCGCCGGCCTCCCCGTGACCTCGGTCTACCTGACGTCCGGTGAAGCCGACGGCATCAACGCCGGCTCCGCCAAGCAGGCCACCACCGCGCCCAACAAGCCCGCCTACGCCGAGGCCCGCCAGAACGGCATCCGCGCCGCCTACGCCAAGATGGCCACCGGCGACCGCGGCAGCGCCTGGAAGCGCACCGTCGTCCCGACCAAGGGCGGCGGCCACGCCGAGGTCGACATCCTCGTCGCCAAGCCCCAGGTCAACCTGGTCTGGCTGCAGATGCGCGAGGCCGGCTACGTCTACGCCGACGTCCCCGAGAGCCTGCACGGCCTGTGGGACGGCAGGGTGCCCCGCCTGGAGTCGATGCTGGCCTCCGGGACCCCGGTCAAGCAGAGGTTCACGTACACGAAGGACCAGGTCGTCCAGACCCTCGTCGGCATCCTGGAGCAGTACAAGCCGACCACCGTCCGCTCCCAGGACCCGACCCCCGGCCGGTACCCCGACACCAAGCGGTACACCGACCACCAGGACCACTTCTACGGCGCCCGCTTCGTGCAGCTGGCCACCGCCGCATACGCGAAGGACGTCAAGGACCGCCCCCACTTCGCGCTGCAGAACTACCTCGGCTACTTCAACGGCTCCCTGCCCAGCGCCCTGGACCCGGACGAGGCCAAGGAGAAGCTGGACATCCTGGACACCTACGCCTGGCTCGACCAGCAGAACCACTGCGGCAGCGACGCCGGCTGCGGCGACCTCAAGGTCGCCGACCACCCGGGCGGCAACCGCTGGTCGGACTCCATCAACTACGCCCGCGGCACCAGCACCTCCTGGCTGACCTCCGACAGGGAGCACGGGCTGTGGGCCTTCAAGGTGCTCGACGGCCAGGTCGCCCTCTGGCACCGGCCGGGCCTGATCGGCCGCTGGAGCGGCCCGACGCTGCTGCCCGGCACCGGCATGGACCCGGGTGTGTCCACCGTCACCCTCGGAGACGGCCGGATAGCCGCCTTCGGCACCCGCACCTCCTTCGGCACGAAGCCCGCGGACTACACGCGCGAGATCGTCTACGCGGTCCAGAAGGCCCCCGGCTCCGAGGAGTTCGGCACGTGGCAGTCACTGGGCACCCCCGAGACCGCCGACGAGAACTGGACCTCCGACATCAGCGCCCCGGCCGTCTCGGTCGACGGCACCGGGCAGCTGGCGGTGTACGTCCGCGACGGCGCGTACACCCTGCGCGGCAGGGTGCAGCAGGCGGACGGCGGCTGGAGCCCCTGGGAGAAGTACGGCGGCTCCGACCTGCACGGCACCCCGGCGACCGCGACCGACGGCGCCGGCCGCCGCATGGTGTTCTCGGCGACCTCGAAGACGGTGGTCGGCTGGGTGCAGCCGAAGCCGGGCGCCGCACTGGGCCCGGTCACCGAAACCGGCCTGCCGGAGACCACGCTCCCGCTCACCGCGGAGGGCCGCGAGGGCGGGGTGCGGCTGTGGTTCCGCAAGCCGGGCTCCGGCAACGTCCGTACCGCCCTCATGACGGGTGACGGCGGGCTGAAGGTGAACAATCTCACGGACCTCGGCGGCCTGAAGGGCTTCGGCTCGGTGACGGCGAGCGGGCACGTGCTGGCGGGCCGGGCGGCCGGCGGACAGCTGGGCTCGGAGGTCGGCCGGGGCCGGCCGTGGGGGCGCTCGCCGCTGATGTTCGTCGGCGCACCGTCCTCGACGATGACCGGAAAGAACCTGGTCAGCCTGGCCGTGGTGGGGCTCGACGCGCGGCTGTACGTGACCTCGTCGGCGGACGCCCCGGACGCGTACCTGGCGCCGTGGCAGCCGGTGGGCCCGCGCAACGCGGGGCCCTAGCGCGCTGCGCCCGCCCGCGACCAAGCGGACATAAGCCCCAGATCTCATAAAGCACTACATTCACCCCGCAACGCCCCACACCGGTACGTCGGTTGATCCAGCGTGCGGACGAACGGCGTCCACATCTCGGGCACATATCCGGATCAAAATCTCCACAGGGCACAATCACGTCCGGTCATTTCCGCGCAGCCGGAGTCATCGCCGAAATCGGTGAACCAAGTTCCCCGTAATGGCCTCTCTCTGACTGCTCAGCGGTTTTCCCGCCCGGACGATCGAACCCTAGGCGTGCCCGATGCCCATGACCCGCCGCCGCTTCGCGGCCCTGCTCGGTGTCCTCACCGCCGGCACCACCGGCGTGCTCGCCGTCGCCTCCGGCCAGCAGACGTCGGCCGAGGCCACCCAGGAGAAGAGCGCCGCCGCCCTCCTGCCCGCGAGCGTCACGGCCGGATCGGTCGTCCAGGTCGTCGCGCACCCCGACGACGACCTGTTCTTCATGAACCCCGACCTCAGCCGCTCACTGCTGTCCGGGGTCCCCGTCACCACCGCCTACCTCACCTCCGGCGAGGCCGACGGCCGCAACGAGGCGCGCGGCGCGAGCATCCGGGACCCCGAGCAGCCCGCCGACCGCACCCACTACGCGGAGGCCCGGCAGAACGGCATCCGCTCCGCCTACGCGCAGATGGCCACCGGGGACCGGACCAGCGCGTGGAAGCGCACCGTCATACCCACCGCGGGCGGCGGCCAGGCCGAGCTCGACGTCCTCATGGCGAAGCCGCAGGTGAACCTGGTGTGGTTCCAGCTGCGCGAGGCCCGCAGCACCGGCGCGGACAACCCGGACAGCCTGCGCGGCCTGTGGAACGGGCGGATACCCGCCCTGGGCGCCCAGCTGACCTCCGGCACCCCGGTCAAGCAGCAGTTCGCGTACACGAAGGACCAGCTGATACAGGCGATAGCCGGGGTCCTGGCGCGGTACAAGCCCACGACGATACGGATGCAGGACCCGACGCCGGGCCGGTACGGGGAGACCGGCCGGTACACCGACCACCAGGACCACATGTACGGGGCGCGGTTCGTGCAGGCCGCCACCGCCGCCTACGCCGCCCAGCACACGGACCGCCCGCACTTCACGGTCCAGAGCTACCTCGGCTACCACAACAGCACCCTCCCGCACGCGCTGGACCCGCAGACGGCCGAGACGAAGACCGGCTACCTGCGGACCTACGCCTGGCAGGACCGCAAGGACTACTGCGGCTCCCCCTCCGGCTGCGGGGACCGCAAGGTCGCGGGCAACCCGACGGGCCGCAACTGGGCCCAGTCGCTGCGCTACACCCGCGCCGACCACACCTCCTGGCTGGTCGAGGGCACACCCGGCCGGCTCTGGGCGTTCGCCACGCTGGACGGGCAGACCGCGTACTGGACGCGGACCCCCGCCGGCGACTGGGCGGGCCCGTCCCTCCTGCCGGGCACGGGCATCGACCCGGGGGCGACCACCGCCCGCTTCCCGGACGGGCGGATCGCGGTCCTCGCCACCCGCACCGTGTTCGGCGCGCGACCCGAGGACTACCGGCGCGAGGTCGTGTACGCCGTCCAGTCCGCGCCCGACGCGCTGTTCGGCCCGTGGCAGTCGCTCGGCACGCCCGAGCGGGCCGACGAGGACGGCACCTCGTCGATCAGCGCTCCCGCCGCGGCCGTGGACGCGGACGGCCGCCTCACCGTCTTCCTGCGCGACGCGCGACGCACCCTGCGCGCCACCGTCCAGCAGCCGGACGGCGGCTTCTCCCCCTGGCGGCGCCTGGGCGGGGAGGACCTGCAGAGCGATCCGGTGACGGCGGTCGACTCCGCCGGGCGCCGCCACGTGTACGCCACCACCACGAAGTCCGTCCTGGCCTGGACCCAGGCCGCCCCGGGCGCCCCCCTGGCCGGGCCGCAGCCCACGGGCCTGCCCGCCACGACGGTCCCGCTCTCGGCGGCCCCGGACGGCGCGGGCGTCCGGCTGTACTTCCGCCGGCCGGACTCCGGGGTCGTCCGCTCCGCCCTGGTGACGGCGGTCCCGGGCAGACCCCAGGTCTCCAGCGTCTCCGAGGCGGGCGGCCGGGCCGGTTACGGCGCGGTCGGCGTCGCGGGCCGCCACATCTCGGGCCGCGCGGACAGCGGCACCGTCGGCACGACCGGCCTGGGCGGCCCGCCCGCCTGGACGGAGTCCGGGATGCTCTACGCGGGCGCCCCGGCGGCCGTGGCCGAAGCGGCGGGCTCGACGATGGCGGTCGTGGGCCTGGACGCGCAGCTGCACACCACCACGACGGCCCCGGCCCCCGGCCGGCCCACGTGGCGCCGCGCGGTGCGCTGATCCGCCCCGGTCCGAGAGTCCCGGGGGCGGCCGGGACGCTAGCCGGCGACGGGGTACATCGACCCCCGCCGGCCCTCCGGCGAGGTCAGCCACTCCAGCTTCTGTGCCGTCTCGGTGCCGGGCAGCGGGGTGTGGAGCACGATCGCCAGGTCGGGGCGGGCCGGGACGCGCAGCTGGGTGGACTCCACGTACAGCCTGCCGACGACCGGATGGTCCATCTGCTTCTGGAGCTGGCCGCCGGGCTCGACGTCCCGCCGCTCCCACAGCTCGGCGAACTCCGGGCTGAGCTCGCGCGCCTCCTCGACCACGGCCCGGAAGCCCTCGTCGTGCGGGCGGTCCGAGCAGGCCGCCCGGAACTGGGCCACCACCTGGCAGGCGACGTCCTCCCACTGGGGGGAGCGGGCGCGGTAGATGGGGTCGGTGAAGAAGGCGATCAGGCAGTTCTGCACGATCTCCGGGCGCATGCCGAAGACCAGCGCGGCCGCGTCGTTGTACATCACCGTGTTCCAGTACGGGTCCAGGATGTGCGCGGGGAACGGCATCCAGGCGTCGATCAGCCGCCTCAGGCCCTGGCACATGTTCCGGTCGGCGGGGGCGACCTCGGGGGCGGGCGGGTTGAGCCCGGCGAGGACGTACAGGTGCCTCAGTTCGGCGCTGCTGAGCTTCAGCACCCGGGCCACGGAGTCCAGTACCTGCGAGGACACCGTGATGTCCCGGCCCTGTTCCAGCCACTGGTACCAGGAGGCCCCGACTCCGGCGAGCACCGCGACCTCTTCGCGGCGCAGGCCCGGGGTGCGGCGGCGGGCCCCGCCGTCGGGCAGACCGGCCTCGGCCGGCGTGACCCGGGCCCGCCGGCTCATCAGGAACTCGCGCAGTTCGGCCCGGCGGTGCTCGTCGGACGGTGTGGCCACGAAGTCCCCCTGTTCGGCTGCCCGGTGACGCCTGGTGGTGTCGCCACCAGGATAAGTTCCCACTCTGCACGGGCATTCCCGGGCCGCGAGGGTGGTGGCCATGGCGATCAACACACGCACGACACCCCCCGGGCCGCACACGGCGGCTCGCCCGACCCCCGCGGCTCCGGCGGCTTCCGCACGGCCCGCGCCGTCCCCGGCCGCCGGCCCCGCCCGCCTGTCCGGCCGGGCCCGACTGGTCCTCTTCGTCCTGTGCGCCGCCCAGTTCATGGTGGCGCTCGACTTCTCCGTACTCAACGTGGCCCTGCCGGTGCTCGGCGCGGACCTGGGGCTGAGCCGGTCCGCGCTCCAGTGGGCGGTCACCGCGTTCGCGCTGCCCTCCGGCGGCTTCCTGCTCCTCTTCGGCCGGATCGCCGACCTCTTCGGGCGCAAGAAGCTGTTCCTGGCCGGCCTCGCGGTCTTCGGCGCGGCCTCGCTGCTCGCCACCCTCGCCTGGGATCCGGCGTCCTTCCTCACGGGGCGGGCCCTGCAGGGCCTGGGCGCGGCGGTCATCGTGCCGACCGGGATGTCCCTGCTGACCACGACCTTCCCGGAGGGCCCGTTGCGCGACAAGGCGCTCGGCATCTCCGGAACCCTGCTCTCCCTGGGCTTCACCGTCGGCATGCTGCTCGGCGGTGTCATGACCGACACCCTGGGCTGGCGTTCCACGATGGGCCTGCTCACGGTCGCCGCAGCGGTCGTGCTGCTCCTCGCGCCGGGGCTGCTGCCGGAGTCGCGGACGCCCGAGCGGCCGCGGCTGGACGTGCCGGGCGCCGTGACGGTGACCGGCGGTCTGCTCGCGGTGATCTACGCCCTGTCGACGGCGGCCGAGCGCGGCTTCGGCGGCGTGGACGTGTGGGGCACGCTCGTCGTCGGACTCGCCCTGCTCGTCGCGTTCGTGGTGGTGGAGTCGAAGTCCCCCGCTCCGCTGGTCTCCCTGCCGATGCTGGGGCGGCGTACGGTCGCCTGGGGCAATGCGGGCGGCCTGGTGACGTTCTCGATGATGTCGACGGTCGTCTTCGTGCTGACGCTCTACCTCCAGGAGACGCTGGGGCTGTCGTCCTTCCGTACGGGGCTGGTGTTCGGCATCCAGGGCGCGGCCTCCGTGCTGGCCGGTTCGTACGCCCCGAGGGTCATCGGCCGCTTCGGCGCCCGCCGCACGCTGGTCGCCTCGCTGGCCGGCCAGGGCGTGCTCACCGCCGCGCTGCTCGGGGCGGGCCCGGACGCGGGCGCCGTGCTGGCGACCGTCGCCGTATCGCTGGCCAGCATGTGCCACCTCGGCGCGATCATCTCGTACGGGCTGGTGGTGACGAGCGGCGTGCCCGACGCGCAGCAGGGGCTGGCGACCGGCCTGGTCACCACCACCCAGCAGGTCGGCCTCACCATCGGCATCCCGCTGCTCGGCGTGCTGGCCACCACCCAGGCCGCGCTCTTCGACGGGGTGCGCACGGTCCTCGCCGTGGACGCGGTGATCGTGCTCGCGACGGCCGTGCTGGTGGCGGCGGGCCTGCGCCGCGGCGCAGGCCGCTCGGGCGCCGATCGGCGCGGCCGCGTCACGGCCCCGTGACAGCCGCCGCACGCCGCTGCGGGCCGCCGGTCACCGACCGGGGGCCCGCAGGGCGATTCAGCGGACGGGGGCCGGTCAGTACTCCAGGTCGATCGTGAAGCGCCTCGTGCCCGTGCCGATCGTGTCGGCGTGGATCGAGCCACGGGCCCGGTCGAACTCCCCGGTTCCGCCGGTGATCGCGTTGTCGAACGAAGGGGGAGGTCCCGGGACGAGATGGCCGAAGACCATGCCCTGCACGGTGATCTGGCCGCCCGGGAGGGTGTAGGTCACGACGCAGGCCTCCGCTCCGCCGTTTTCGACCCGGGTGGTGGTGCAGGTGCCGCCGGTCTCGCCGACCTCCGCGCCGTTCTTGTCGAAGAGGACCGAGCGGAAGACGGTCCGATCGCCCTGGGCGGGGACGCCGCCCGGGTTGACCGGGAACCGCGACTGCTGCGCGAGCCGGCCTGTGAGGGTGATGACCCGGCTCTTGCCCTTGTCGTGGGCGGAACCGCTGTCCGTCGCGGCGGCGGTCGCGACGGGGACGCAGGCGAGCAGGGTGGCCAGCGCAGTGGCCGAGCCGAGACAGGCTGCTCTGATGGGGCGCATCGTGGGGCTCCCGAGGTTGGTGCTCACGGATGGTCAGATGACAAAACCGTCATGCGATGTCATTCATAACCTCGGCTCCGCGGCCGCCCCGGGCGTCCCGGCACGACCCACCGGCAGATCCGACCGATCGGACCAACCCGGACCGGGAGCAGACCTGCGGCCCCCGCACAGCCCCCGCACGGCCCGGGGGCGCAAGGCGGCGCCGGGCCGACGGTCGGCGACCGACGGCCCGGCGTGTCCTGCATCCTGCGAAAGGCCTGGCCTGCGGTTACAGGACGGGGAGGTTCTTGCGCAGTTCGAAGGCCGTGACCTCGCTGCGGTACTCCTCCCACTCCTGCTTCTTGTTGCGCAGGAAGAAGTCGAAGACGTGCTCGCCGAGGGTTTCGGCGACCAGTTCGCTGCGTTCCATCAGGGAGATGGCCTCGCCCAGGTTCTGCGGGAGGGGTTCGATGCCCATGGCGCGGCGTTCGGCGTCGGAGAGGGCCCAGACGTCGTCGTCGGCTCCGGCCGGGAGTTCGTAGCCCTCCTCGATGCCCTTCAGGCCGGCGGCCAGCAGGACGGCGTACGTGAGGTAGGGGTTGGCGCCGGAGTCGATCGAGCGGACCTCGACGCGCGCGGAGCCGGTCTTGCCCGGCTTGTACATCGGGACGCGGATCAGGGCCGAGCGGTTGTTGTGGCCCCAGCAGATGTAGGAGGGGGCCTCGCCGCCCGAGCCGGCCGTGCGGGAGGAGCCGCCCCAGATGCGCTTGTAGGAGTTGACCCACTGGTTGGTGACGGCCGCCGTCTCGGCGGCGTGCTTGAGGAGGCCCGCGATGAAGGAGCGGCCGACCTTCGAGAGCTGGTACTCGGCACCCGACTCGTAGAAGGCGTTGCGGTCGCCCTCGAAGAGGGACAGGTGGGTGTGCATGCCGGAACCCGGGTACTCCGAGAAGGGCTTCGGCATGAAGGTGGCCTGGACGCCCTGTTCGAGGGCGACCTGCTTCATGACCAGGCGGAAGGTCATGATGTTGTCGGCCGTGGAGAGGGCGTCGGCGTAGCGGAGGTCGATCTCCTGCTGGCCCGGGGCGCCCTCGTGGTGGCTGAACTCGACCGAGATGCCCATCGATTCGAGCATGGTGATCGCCTGGCGGCGGAAGTCCATGCCCACGTTCTGCGGAGTGTGGTCGAAGTAGCCGGAGTTGTCGGCCGGCACCGGGCGGGTGCCGTCCAGCGGCTTGTCCTTCAGCAGGAAGAACTCGATCTCGGGGTGGGTGTAGAAGGTGAAGCCCAGGTCCGAGGTCTTGGCCAGGATGCGCTTGAGGACGTAGCGCGGGTCCGCGAAGGACGGCGAGCCGTCCGGCATCAGGATGTCGCAGAACATCCGGGCGGTCCCGGGGGCCTCGGCGCGCCACGGCAGTATCTGGAAGGTGCTCGGGTCCGGCTTGGCGATCATGTCGGACTCGTAGACCCGCGCGAAGCCCTCGATCGCGGAGCCGTCGAAGCCGATGCCCTCGTCGAAGGCCTGCTCCAGCTCCGCGGGGGCGACCGCGACGGACTTGAGGAAGCCCAGTACGTCGGTGAACCACAGGCGCACGAAGCGGATGTCGCGCTCCTCAAGCGTCCGGAGGACGAATTCCTGCTGCTTGTCCATGCCTTCATCCTCGCAGTTCAGACGGCCTGTGCACCACCACCGAGGGGGCCCGGCGCACAGCTGGGGGCGGACCAGTATCGCCAGCGGTGGTTTCCGCCACATTACGCACCCCGCAAAGGTCGTGGCACCCCCGCTCTGACCATGGACTCGTCATGCGCATTACCATCTGCGCCCATGGGGGGCCGGCAGTACACGCGAGGGGGGCGTCACGCACGCCCCGGCCTTCTGCGCGCCGTCCTGACGGCCTTCGGCGTGCTCGCCGCGGGACTCGCCGGGGCGCTGCTCTTCTGCGCGCCGCCCGGTGAACCCCCGGCCCGTGCCGGCGTCCAGGCGCAGGTCCCACGACACCTGCAGGGGCACGTCCAGGGGCACGGACCGGCGACGCACGTCGTCTGCGTGTCCCCGTACGACCTGCCCGGCTGCTCGGCCCTGGCGCACGGGATGCCGGGGCTGCTGCCCGTGCCGCCGCCCGCCGTGACCGTGGCCGGCGGCGATCCGCCGCCCGTCGCCGCGGCCGGCGGCCCGGGCCGGATCCGGGCTCCCCTCGCGCTCGCGCGCGCCCCTGACCTGCATGCCCTCCAGGTGCTGCGGACCTGACGGGTCCGGTTTCGCGTCCACCCACCCCCCTCCAGCAGAAGGAACCAGGGCACCATGGCCAGCAAGTCCGCACACACCCCAGACCCGCACTCCCGCCAGGCGCGCATAGCCGAGATGCGCCGGGCCGAGAAGGCCCGGGAGCGGCGCAACAAGGCAATCGCGATCACGGTCTCGTCGGCCGTCGTCGTCGGTCTCGTCGGCTTCGGCGCCTGGGTGCTGATCGACCAGAAGCAGACCGAGCAGCGCAAGCAGGAGGCCGCGGAGCAGCTCCGCAAGGAGGCCGAGGAGATCCGCAAGAAGCCGGTCGAGGGCGAGCAGCTCTGGGACGCGAAGAAGCTCGGCCGCAACCACGTCGAGACGCCGGTGAAGTACGAGATGAACCCGCCGGTCGGCGGTGACCACCACCCCCGCTGGATGAACTGCAACGGCGACGTCTACAAGACCCCGCTGCCCGAGGTGAACGCCGTCCACTCGCTGGAGCACGGCGCGGTCTGGGTGACGTACAACGAGAAGGCCGCCCCGGCCGACGTGGACAAGCTCGCCGCGACCGTCGGCAAGACGCCCTACACGCTGATGAGCCCGGTCAAGGAGCAGACCGGCTCGATCATGCTGAGCGCGTGGGGCAAGCAGCTGACGGTGGACAGCGCGGACGACCCCCGGGTCAAGCAGTTCTTCACCAAGTACGTGCAGGGCGAGCAGACCCCGGAGCCGGGCGCGGCCTGCACGAACGGGCTGACGGCCAAGTGAGCGGCGCGATCCCCCGTACGTACTGGGTGGCGGGCACGGCCGTGCTGCTGGCGCTGCTGTTCGCGGCGGCGGCCACGGTCGCCGCCGCGAACGGCGGATCGGCGGCCCCGCCCGCGGCCGTGCCCCGGACGCCGGGACTGCACTCCCCCGACGCCGGCTTCGCCCGGGACATGGCGGTGCACCACCAGCAGGCGGTGGAGATGTCGTTCATCGTGCGGGACCGCACGCAGGACGAGGCGGTGCGCAGCCTCGCCTACGACATCGCCAACACCCAGGCCAACCAGCGGGGGATGCTGCTCGGCTGGCTGGACCTGTGGGGGCTGCCGAAGGTGGTGGCGGGCGAGCCGCCCATGTCCTGGATGGGGACGGCCCCGGAGGCCGGCAGCGGGCACACCGGCCACGGCGGCGACGGCGGGCACGGCGGCGCCACCGGCCACGGCCCCGGGCACGCCGCAAAGCCCGGCGCCCTGATGCCCGGCATGGCCACCAAGGAGGAGCTCGCCCGGCTCGAGGCGGCATCCGGCCGGGACGCCGAGGTGCTCTACCTCCAGCTGATGACCGACCACCACCAGGGCGGCGTCGCGATGGCCGAGGGCTGCGCGCGCCAGTGCGCGACCCCGGTCGAGCGTGAGCTGGCCCAGGGCATGGTCGACGCGCAGCGCTCCGAGCTCACCCTGATGGCGGACATGCTGGGGCGGCGCGGGGCTGCGCCGCGCGGGTGACGGGGCACGCCCGTACGGTGGGGGGAGGGCGCCTCCCAGCCGTACGGGCGTGCACTGCCCTCGTCGCACGCCTCCGCTGCAGCCTTTGCGCTGCGGCCCTTCCGTACCGGCCGGGGGCCGCCGAGGCGGGCGCGTCCGCGTCCGCCGCACCACGGCGCTCAGGAGGTTGATGCGATGACCACCGCCGGAGAGATCATGCACGCAGGGGCCCAGTGGATCCCCGCCACCGAGACCCTGGACCGGGCGGCTCAGCTGATGGCCCGCCTCAATGTGGGTGCGCTGCCCATCAGCGACAAGACGGAACGGCTCTGCGGCATCCTGACCGACCGCGACATCGTGGTCGGCTGTGTGGCCAAGGGACACAACCCGGCGAAGGTGACGGCCGGTGACATGGCGCAGGGCACGCCGCGCTGGATCGACGCGGGTGCGGACGTCTCCGAAGTGCTCGAGGAGATGCAGAGCCACCAGATCAAGCGGCTCCCGGTGATCCGGAACAAGAAGCTCGTCGGCATGATCAGCGAGGCCGATCTGGCCAAGCACCTCACGGACGACCAGCTCGCCGGCTGGGCGGAGAAGGTCTACGCGCGGTCCTGATCCGCCGCGTGCCGGACCGCCCGGGCCACCTGGTCCGGGCGGTCCAGCATGACCAGGTGGCCGGCGGGCTCGGCGACCTCGAAGCGGGCCCCGAGCCGGTCGGCGAGGTCCGCCTGCCGGGCCAGCCAGCGCAGGGCGCCGCGGCTCCCGGAGCCGTCGTGGCCCGCGAGGACGGTGGCCGGCGCGGCCAGCGCGTGCGTCGCGCGCAGCGCCAGGACCTCGGCGGCCGCGTCCGGGTAGCCCGCGTTCTCCAGCAGGGCCCCGCGCCAGACGCGGGCGGTGCGGTAGCAGCGGCGTACGAGGTCCCGCTCGGCCGGGTCGCCCCCGCCGGTCCGCGAGGCCCGTACGGTCATCCGGCGGACCGCGGGTCCCAGCGCGGCGGGCAGCCCTGCGGCGGTCACCGCCCGGCCGAGCGCGCGGGCCGCGGCGGTGCGCAGGGCGGCGGGCAGGACCGGCCGGGGGGCCTCCTCCACGCTGGAGTCGACGAGGACCAGGGCGGCGGTGCGCTCGGGGTACAGGCGGGCGAAGGCCTCGGCGTGGAAACCGGCGATCGAGTGCCCGACGACGGTGGCCGGGCCCGTCAGACGCAGGGCGTCCAGCAGACCCGCGATCCGGCGGGCCTCCCCGACGGCGGTCACCGGAGCGGTGGCCGGTCCGCTGAGGCCGTGCCCGGGGCGGTCGAAGCGGACGACGGTGCGGCCCCGGGCCACCAGCAGCCCGGCGACCGCGTCCCAGTCGAACCAGGCCATGGCGAGACCGGCGCTGAGCACGGCCACCGGGCCGCAGCCCTCGGCGACGACGTGCAGCGGGACCCCGTCGACCCGCACGATCCGTCCGACGCCGGTCCCGTGCGAGGCATCCCCGAACGGCACGCCCCCGTGCGGCGCGTCCCCGTACGGCAGGCCCGTGTACGGCGCGTCCCCGTACGGCGCGTCCCCGTACGGCACGCCCCCGTACGGCACGCCCCCGTACGGCACGCCGCCGCACGGCGCGTCCCCGTACGGCACGCCCCCGTACCGCGCGTTCACGTGCGCCGTTCCCGGTGGACGGAGTACGCGAGCAGGCCCAGCCAGAGCGCGACGAACAGCACCTGCAGCCGCTGGCCCGCACCCAGCGCCCAGGTTCCGCGTCCGGCGGTGAACAGGGCGATGGCGGACAGGGTCCAGACGGTGGCGAGCAGTTCGAGGCCGACGAGCACGGGCCCGTAGCGGCCGAGCGGCGCGAACCAGCCGTAGCGGCGGGCCGCAACGGTGAGCGCCACGATCCCGACGAGGGCGCCGGTCATGGCCAGGCTGCTGCTGACGGCATGGGCCTGGTGGGTGGCAGGGACGAGCCCGGCGGTCTCGCGGGCCGCGCACTCCGGGTCCACGGTGGGCGCGCAGCTCAGCGGCAGCCAGGCGTCGGCGGCGGTGGCCGCGCCGAACAGGGCGACCCCGGACCAGCCGGCGACGGCCCACGGGCGGCGGGACTCGGCGTGCCGCACCAGCCGGAGCAGCGCCAGCAGACCGCCGAGGAAGGCGAACAGCCCGGCGGTGAAGTCCGTGGCCCGGAACAGGCCGCCGAGGGGCTGGTCCTGGGCGGCGAGCTCGCTCACGTACGTCTCGATGGGGTTGAGGCCCGTGGAGAGGACGACTTCGAGCACCCACGCGGTGTAGGCGGCGGCGCCCAGCCCGATGAGCGCGGCGACGGGCCCGGCCGTGCGCGGAGAGAGGCCATGAGGGGACATAGTGTGACTAATCCTATGCACACGGGGCGTCGGTCTTCCGATCGGATACCCGCCCCCGGTAACGTCCCGGCCTGACGTGCAGTTCCCGGTGAACCGCCGCGCCGCTCGGGGGCGCGGCACCACCCGGCCGTCAGGTTCCCCCTGCGCTCCCTCCCCAGCGGTACGCCGTGCCCGGCAGCGAGGGTTCCGGGTGCTCGCCGCCGATGTCCGCCCTCCCGGACCGCGGCCACCGGCTCCGGGAACCGCCCGGGAAAACCCGGCGGCGGGCGGGCGGCGGCGTGGCACCCTTGCGGTGATCAGGACAGCTGCGACAAAGGACGCCCCCGCCGGTATGAGCACCCCGCCGAACCCGCCCAGCACCCCGAACGGCCCGCCCACCGAACCGGCCGGCACGCCCATACCCGAGGCGGCCCCGCCGCCGGGAACGCCCACCACGCCGCAACCGCTGTCGCTGGAGAAGCGGCGGCCCGCCGAGCAGACCGCGCCGCCCGGAGGGACCCCGGCGCCGGAGCCGCCTGCGGAACCCGAGGCGCCCGCCGCGCCCCTCTCGCCGGACGAGGCGACCTCCGCGCCCGCGCAGACCGCACCCCCCGCCCAGACCGCACCCCCCGCCCGGACCCCCTCGCTCGAGAAGACCCCGCCGCCCGCGGAACCCGAGGCACCCCGGCACAACCCCTTCGCCCCGCCCCACCCGGACGCCCCCACTCCGCCGGCTCCCGCGACGGGCCCCGCCGGCGGCGGCTTCGGCCCCGGCGGCCCCGGCGGCCCCGCTCAGCCGTGGGCCCAGCCGGGGGCCCAGCCGGGGGCCGGCTTCGGCGCAGGCCAGTACGCGGGGTACGCCGGGTACCCGGGGTACGCGGGGTACCCGCAGGCCGCCCCGGTCACCAACGGGCTGGCCGTCGCCGCCCTGGTCGTCGGGATCATCGGCGTCGTGCTCGCCCTCGTCCCCTTCTTCTTCTGGGCCGGCGCCATCCTCGCCGCGACCGCCCTCGGCCTCGGCATCGGTGCGCTCGTCCGCGCCTCCAAGGGCGCCCCGCGCAAGGCGATGGCCGTCACCGGAACGGTGCTCGGCGTCCTGGGCCTCGGAGCCGCCGTCGGCGGTGTCTTCCTGACCGCCCTCGTCGTGGAGAAGGCCGTCGACCGGGCCGGCGCGGAGCTCGACCCGCAGCAGGACCGCGAGCTGATCCCCTACCCCGACTCCTCGCCGACCGCGAAGCCGATGCCGACGGCCGCCCCCTCCCAGATCCCCGGCCTGACCAGCCCGCTGGCGTTCGGCGAGACCTTCACGTACCCCAACGGCGTCAAGGTGACCCTCTCGGCACCGAAGAAGTACCAGCCGAAGGGCATCGTCGCCCGCGAAGAGGTGAAGAACGCGATCCAGATCACGATCACCATCACCAACGGCTCGACCGAGCCGCACGAGGTGATCTACGCGATGCCCAACGTCCGCGACGACAAGGGCATGACCGCCGAGATGGTCTTCGACATCGGCGGCGCCGGCGGCGGCGTCCCCAAGATGATCCAGGGGTCGATCCTGCCCGGCGAGTCCGCCAGCGGGATCGCGGCCTTCGAGGTTCCCGAGGGCACGACGGGCATCAGCGCGGACATCTCCGCCGGCACCCTGCTCGACGACGTGCAGTACGCCGGCCCCCTCACCTGAGCCGGCGGTCCGGAACGGAAAACGGCCGGGCGCCCAGGACATCGCGTCAGAAAGACGATTACACTGGGCCCCGTGCCTCAACTACGCCTCGCTCTGAATCAGATCGATTCGCACGTCGGCAACATCACCGCCAACGCCGACTCGGTCGTCCACTGGACCCGGCACTCCGCCGAGCAGGGCGCCCACCTGGTGGCGTTCCCGGAGATGGTGCTGACCGGGTACCCCGTCGAGGACCTCGCGCTGCGCGCGTCCTTCGTCGAGGCCTCCCGCACCGGCCTGCGCGAGCTCGCGCGGCGGCTGGCGGACGAGGGGCTCGGCGAACTGCCGGTCATCGTCGGCTACCTCGACCGCACCGAGAAGGCGACGCCCCGGCTCGGCCGCCCGGCCGGCTCCCCGGAGAACGCGGCCGCCGTGCTGTACCGCGGCGAGGTCGTGCTGCGCTTCGCCAAGCACCACCTCCCCAACTACGGCGTGTTCGACGAGTTCCGGTACTTCGTGCCGGGCAACACACAGCCCGTCATCCGGGTCCACGGCGTCGACGTGGCCCTGGCCATCTGCGAGGACCTCTGGCAGGAGGGCGGCCGCGTCCCGGCGACCCGGTCGGCCGGCGCCGGGCTGCTGATCTCGATCAACGCCTCCCCGTACGAGCGCAACAAGGACGACGTGCGCCTCGAACTGGTCCGCAAGCGCGCCCAGGAGGCCGGCTGCACCCTCGCCTACGTGGCGATGATCGGCGGCCAGGACGAGCTGGTGTTCGACGGGGACTCGATCGTCGTCGACAGCGCCGGCGAGGTCATCGCCCGCGCCCCGCAGTTCTCCGAGGGCTGTGTGCTCGTCGACCTCGACCTGCCCGCGGCGCACCCCGACGCCCCCGAGGGCGTGGTCGACGACGGGCTGCGCATCGACCGGGTGGTCCTGTCCGAGGAACCGGTCGAGCCGTACGAGCCGGTCGTACCCGGCGGGTACGCCGACCGCCTCGACGACGACGAGGAGATCTACGACGCGCTGGTCGTGGGCCTGCGCGCGTACGTCAAGAAGAACGGGTTCCGCTCCGTCCTGATCGGGCTGTCCGGCGGCATCGACTCCGCGCTGGTCGCCGCGATCGCCTGCGACGCCGTCGGCGCGCAGAACGTCTACGGCATCTCGATGCCCTCGAAGTACTCCTCGGACCACTCCCGGGGCGACGCGGCCGACCTGGCCGAGCGCACCGGCCTGAACTTCCGCACCGTGCCCATCGAGCCGATGTTCGACGCGTACATGGGCTCGCTGGGCCTCACCGGCCTGGCCGAGGAGAACCTCCAGTCGCGGCTGCGCGGCACCATGCTGATGGCGGTCTCCAACCAGGAGGGCCACATCGTGCTGGCGCCGGGCAACAAGTCGGAGCTGGCCGTCGGTTACTCCACGCTGTACGGCGACTCGGTGGGCGCGTACGGTCCGATCAAGGACGTGTACAAGTCGGACGTCTTCCGGCTGGCCCACTACCGCAACCGGGCCGCGGCCGAGCGCGGCGAGGTCCCGCCGATCCCCGAGAACTCGATCGTGAAGCCGCCGAGCGCCGAGCTGCGCCCGGGCCAGGTGGACACGGACTCGCTGCCCGACTACCCGGTGCTGGACGCGATCCTCGCCCTCTACGTGGACCGCGACCAGGGCCTGGAGGAGATCGTCGGGGCCGGCTTCGACGGCGAGCTGGTCGCGAGGACCCTGCGGATGGTGGACACGGCGGAGTACAAGCGCCGCCAGTACCCGCCGGGCACGAAGATCTCGGCGAAGGGCTTCGGCAAGGACCGCCGGCTGCCCATCACCAACGGCTGGCGCGAGCACACGTAGCCGCCGGTCCCGGCTCACGGGGAAGGGGCCCGCCGCACCGGCGGCGAGCCCCTTCCCCTGTCGTCCTACAGCGTCAGCCGCGCCGCGATCGGCAGGTGGTCGCTGCCCGTGCGCGGGAGGGTCCAGGAGGCCTCCGGGGTGATCCCGCGGACCATGATCTGGTCGATGCGGGCCATCGGGAACTGGGCGGGCCAGCTGAAGCCGAAGCCGTCGCCCGCGGCGCCCTGCGTGGAGCGCATCTGCGAGGTGACCTCGGACAGGGCGCGGTCGTTCATCGTGCCGTTGAGGTCGCCGAGCAGGATGACCTTCTTCAGCGGTTCGGCGGCGAGCGCGGCGCCCAGCGCGTCGGCGCTGTTGTCGCGCTGGTTGGCGGTGAAGCCCGCGTTCAGTTTGACCCGTACCGACGGCAGGTGGGCGACGAAGACGGCGACCTTGCCGTGCGCGGTGTCCACGGTGGCGCGCATGGCCCGGGTCCAGCCCATCTTGATGTCGACGGGGCTGCCGGCGCTCAGCGGGTACTTGCTCCACACGCCGACCGTGCCCTCGACGGAGTGGTACTTGTACGTGCCCGCCAGGGCCTTTTCGTAGACGGGGACGGCGCTGCCCTTGAGCTCGGTCAGGGCCAGCACGTCGGCTCCGGACCTCGCCACGGACTCGGCGGTTCCACGCGGGTCGGCGTTGTCGGCGTCGACGTTGTGGGTGGCGACCGTCAGGTTGCCGCCGGAGCCGGATTTGTCGGTGACCAGGCCGCCGAACAGGTTCGCCCAGACCACGGCCGCCAGCAGTATGGCGAGGAGCGCGGTCGCCGACCGGCGGAGCAGGGCGGCGGCCAGCAGCACCGGGACGGCCAGGCCCAGCCAGGGCAGGAAGGTCTCGGTGAGGCTGCCGAGGTTGCCCACGTCGTTCGGCAGCTGCGCGTGGAAGATCATGACCAGCGAGATCAGGACCGAGATCGCGGCGAGCACCAGCCCGCGCCGCCAGATCCCCGGGTCACCGCGCAGTTCGGCCAGCCGGCGCCGGAAGCGGGATCCGGAGGGCTCGGGCTCCGAGCCGCCGTTCCCCTTTTCCGTCATGTACGCCTGTGCCATGCCACTGCCCTCACTGCCGTGCTCGCGCTCCGTCCCCGCCCCTTGACCCTAGGCGATGTACGGAGCCTTCCGTGCGCTATGTCACGACCGCCTGTCGCGGCCGTACGTTCCGGAGGACGAACGCCCGCGTGCCAGGGGTTCCGCTTGTCACGAAACGCGCACATTGGCTCGAGCCGGCGTGGAGGGGGCGCCGTGCGGCCCGCCACACGGCCCGTACCACTTCCGCCGCGGGCCGGGCGGGTGCGACGATGGGGGGTGAGTCCGGGGACGCCGTGAGGGCGCCTCGAGATGACACAAGGAGCAGTTGCAATGACGCATGCCGTTTCGCCTGCCCGCGAACCCGCAGCAGCATCTCCGTCGGGCACCGCCACCCTGTACGGAGGGTCGGGCACCCGCCGCATCACCATCCGCGACCTCACCCTCGCCAAGGAACGCGGCGAGAAGTGGCCCATGCTGACCGCCTACGACGCGATGACCGCGTCCGTGTTCGACGAGGCCGGCATCCCGGTGATCCTCGTCGGCGACTCCATGGGCAACTGCCACCTGGGCTACGACACCACCGTTCCGGTCACGATGGACCAGATGACCATGCTGTCGGCGGCCGTCGTGCGGGGCACGAGCCGGGCCCTGGTCATCGGCGACATGCCGTTCGGCTCGTACCAGGAAGGCGCCGTGCAGGCGCTGCGCAGCGCCACCCGCCTGGTCAAGGAGGCCGGGGTCGGGGCGGTCAAGCTGGAGGGCGGCGAGCGCTCGCTGCAGCAGACCGAGCTGATCGTGCAGGCCGGCATCCCCGTCATGTCCCACCTGGGGCTGACCCCGCAGTCGGTCAACGCCATGGGCTACCGCGTACAGGGCCGCAGCGACGAGGCGGCGCACCAGCTCCTGCGGGACGCCAAGGCGGCGCAGGACGCGGGAGCCTTCGCGGTGGTGCTGGAGCTGGTTCCGGCCGAGCTGGCCGCCGAGGTCACCCGGTCCCTGCACATCCCGACGGTCGGCATCGGCGCGGGCGCGGAATGCGACGCGCAGGTGCTGGTGTGGACCGACATGATGGGTCTGACCGGCGGGAAGATGCCGAAGTTCGTGAAGCAGTACGCGAACCTGCGCCAGACCATGAACGACGCGGCGAAGGCCTTCGCCGAGGACGTGGTGGGCGGAACGTTCCCGCAGGCGGAGCACTCCTTCCACTGACCGCGCAGCGCGTATCCGACGGCCCGCCGACCCGACGTCGGCGGGCCGTCGGCCGTTCGCGCAGGCCCGCCGGCCGCCCGTCACGGACCGTCGGCGGCCTGTCGGCCGGATGTAGGCCGGCTGTCGGTCGGCTGTCGGTGCTCTGTCAGTGGCGGCTGGTCCCATGGTGGACATGACGCGAAACGACAAGAGCCCCAACGCCGTGGAAGTACGGGGGCTGGTCAAGCACTACGGCGAGACCAAGGCCCTGGACGGTGTCGACCTGGACGTCCGCGAGGGCACGGTCCTGGGGGTGCTCGGACCCAACGGCGCCGGCAAGACCACCCTGGTGCGCTGCCTGTCCACCCTGATCGTCCCGGACGCCGGGACCGCGACCGTCGCCGGCTTCGACGTGGTCCGCCAGCCGCGGCAGCTGCGCCGCACCATCGGGCTCACCGGCCAGTACGCCTCGGTCGACGAGAAGCTCTCCGGCTGGGAGAACCTCTACATGATCGGGCGGCTGCTCGACCTGTCCCGCAAGGACGCCCGTTCCCGCGCGGACGAGATGCTGGAACGGTTCTCCCTCACCGATGCGGCGAAGAAGGCCGCCATGAACTACTCGGGCGGCATGCGCCGCCGCCTCGACCTGGCGGCTTCGCTGATCGGCCACCCGGCCGTCCTCTACCTGGACGAGCCGACCACCGGCCTGGACCCCCGTACCCGCAACGAGGTCTGGGACGAGGTCCAGCGGCTGGTCGCCGAAGGCGCCACCGTCCTGCTCACCACCCAGTACATGGAGGAGGCCGAGCAGCTCGCCGACGAGCTGACGGTCATCGACCGCGGCAAGGTCATCGCCAACGGCAAGGTCGACGAGCTGAAGGCCCGGGTCGGCGGCCGCACCCTGCGGATCCGCCCCGTGGACCCCGCCGACCTGCCGGGCATGGCCCGCTCGCTGGCGCAGGCCGGCCTCGACGGCGTGGCCGGCTCGCAGGCCGTGCCCGACGAGGGCGTCCTGCTGGTGCCGATCCTGAGCGACGAGCAGCTGACCGCCGTGGTCGGCCTGCTGGCCGCCCGCGGGTTCGCGATCGCCGACCTCGGCACCTACCTGCCCAGCCTGGACGAGGTGTTCCTGTCCATCACCGGCCAGAAACCCGCCACCGAGATGACCGAGGAGGTCGCGGCATGAGCACCGCCACCACGACGAAACCCGCCGGGGGCGCGCCCGCCCGGGCCGCCGCGGCCGCCGTCCCCGGCGAGGGCCGGATCGGCCTGCGGGCCAACCTGCGGCACATCGGCGCCTTGGTGCGCCGCAACGCCCTGCAGATCAAGCAGGACCCCGAGTCGATGTTCGACGTCCTGTTCATGCCGATCATCTTCACGCTGCTGTTCGTCTTCGTCTTCGGCGGGGCGATCTCCGGCAAGGGCAACCAGGGCGAGTACGTCAACTACGTGGTGCCCGGCCTGATGGCCATGATGGGCATGAACATCGCGATGGGCGTCGGCACCGGCGTCAACGACGACTTCAAGAAGGGCGTGATGGACCGCTTCCGGTCCATGCCCATCGCCCGGTCCTCGGTGCTGATCGCCAAGATCGTCGTCGAGCTCGGCCGGATGATGGTCGCCATCGCGATCCTGCTGTCCGTGGGCTTCATCCTGGGCCTGTCGATCAAGACCTCGGTGCTGGACCTGTTCCTCGCCATCGGCCTGTCCGCCGTCTTCGGCGCCTCGCTGATGTGGATCTTCATCCTGCTGGGTCTGACGCTGCAGACCGCGCAGGCCGTCCAGGGCATGGCGATGCTGGTCCTGATGCCGCTCCAGTTCGGCAGCTCGATCTTCGCCCCGCCGTCCACCATGCCCGGATGGCTGCAGAGCTTCACGGACTACAACCCGCTGTCCAACCTGGCCGACGCGGCCCGCGCCCTGATCAACGGGGCACCGGTCGGCAACTCGGTGTGGATGACCCTGGCCTGGTCGGTCGCCATCACGGCGGTCACCATGCCGCTCGCGGTGCGCAAGTTCCGCCAGAAGACCTGATCCGCGGACCGGTCCGTTCGGATCGCGTCCCGGACGGGCTCCGGCCGAGGGCCGGGTCAGATGAGGGCGGTGGCCTCCTCCAGGGTGAGGCCGCCGCCTTCGGCGTACGCCGCCTCGTACGCGGCGTCGCCGAGCGCGGCCCGCGCCCGTTCCACGGCGAGGGCGGCGTCCTCGCGTTCCGAGGCGACCGGGACGTGCCCGGCCGGCAGGTGGGCGCGGTAGGCGCCGATCAGCCGCGCGCTCTGGTACGCCTGCTCGCGGCCGCCGAGGCACACCCGGGCCACCGCGGCCGTCAGCAGGTACAGGGCGGGCATGTGGGGGGCGACCATCATCGCCAGCGGGTGGCGCACGGCGCCCGCGGCCTCACGGGCCAGCGCCAGGGCGTCCTCGTGCTTCCCCTCCCGGTTGTCCAGCCAGGCCGTCGTGGCGAGCAGGAACACGTCGAACACGGCGAAGGCGCCGAGCGCGAACTCCTCGCGCAGCAGCTGGATCTGGGCGCGGGCCTCGGCGAACCGGCCGGTGCGGCCGAACAGGGTCGCCAGGAACATCCGGGCCGCGGGCATGAACTCGTTGCCCCAGCGGTCCACGACGGTGAGGCACTCGGTCAGGATCCGCTCGGCCTCCTCCAGGCGGCCGCTCTCGATCAGGGTGCCGGCCATCCGCACCCGCAGCACCGTCACCTGCGCCTTGGCGCCGAGGCGTTCGGCGTACTCGATCGCCTCGCGGTAGTCCTGGGCGGACAGGTCGTAGTCCCCGCGCTTCTCCCGGGACTCGGCACGGGCCGACAGGGCCTCCGCGCAGCCCCAGTCGTCGCCGAGTTCGCGGAAGAGGGCCAGGCTCTCGTCGGCGTCGCGGGAGGCGTCGCCGGCCCAGTCGGCGCGGTTGGCGAGGATGTTGGCCCGCAGCTGGAGGCCGGAGGCCAGCTCCCAGCGGTAGCCGAGTGCGCGGGCGGTGTCGACCGTCGCGTCCACGACCCGCTTGAGCAGCCCCGCGTCCCCCGCGATCATCACGGCGTAGATCCACAGGGAGGCCGGGGTGCGGCAGGTCTGCGGCAGGCCGGGCCGGTAGGTGGCGAGCACGCCCCGCACCTGTTCACGGACCTCGGGGGTGTCCCAGTCGGTGTTCGTCTGGTCCCTGGCCGCCAGGCGTACGAGGTGCAGGGCGCGCCAGCCCTCGGCCAGCATCTCGCCGGAGTAGGGCGGGGGTGAGTCGACGAGCCGTTCGTACACGGGCTCGGCGGGGACGTGGGGCGGCCGGAACGGGTCGGGGCCGAGCTCGGCGGCGGCGTTGGACCAGTGGCGGGACTCGGCGCGCAGGTCCTGCATGTGCCAGTACCAGCCGAGCGAGTGGACGAGGCACAGCACCTCGCCCGCGTCGCGGGTGGCGACGGCGCGGCGCAGGGCGGTACGCAGGTTCTCGTACTCGGTGGCGAGCCGGTCGGCGGCCGCGCGCTGGCCGTGGCCGCGCAGCAGCGGCTCGGTGGTGCGGGCGAGTTCGCGGTAGTGGACGAGGTGGCGGCGCGCGGTGTCCTCCTGGTCGCGGCCGGCCCCGGCCAGCCGCTCGGCGGCGTACTCGCCGACCGTCTCCAGCAGGCGGTAGCGCATGCCGGAGCCGTCGGGGCCGGGGGTGGCCACGACGAGGGACTTGTCGACGAGGGAACCGAGGATGTCGGCGACGTCGAGGTCGCCCTCGGCGCACACCGTCTCGGCGGCGGCGAGATCGCAGCCGCCCGCGAAGACGGACAGCCGCCGCAGGACGGTGCGCTCGGGCTCCTCCAGCAGGTCCCAGGACCAGTCGACGACGGCGCGCAGGGTCTGCTGGCGGGGCAGCAGGGTGCGGGCGCCGCCGGTCAGGAGCCGGAAGCGGTCGTCGAGGCGGTCGGCGATCTGGCGCGGCGTCAGCAGCCGCAGGCGGGCCGCGGCCAGTTCGAGGGCCAGCGGCAGGCCGTCGAGGCGGCGGCAGATCTCGGCGCAGGCGGCCGGGTCCTGGGCGACGGTGAACCCGGCCCGGGCCGCGGCGCCGCGGTCGGCGAGGAGGCGCAGTGCGACCGGGTCGGGCAGCGGTTCCACGGGGCGCAGCGTCTCCCCGGGCACGCCGAGCGGTTCGCGGCTGGTGGCCAGGATCCGGACGCCGGGGCAGTGGGTCAGCAGGCGCTCGGCGAGCTGGGCGGCCGCCTCGACGACGTGCTCGCAGTTGTCGAGCAGCAGCAGGAGGCGGCGGCGCGCGCAGTGCTCGGCGAGGCGGTCGAGGGGGTCGTCCCCGGCGCGGTCGGTCAGCGCCCGCAGCTCCTCGGCGGCGGCGCCGCGCAGCTTGGTCTCGCGCGCTCCGAGCGCGGCGAGCACGGCCTCGGCGATGTCCTCCGGGTCGGCGGGCCCGTCGACGGGTGCCAGCTCGACCAGCCAGACCCCGTCGGGCCAGCCGGCCGGGTCCTGGGCCTCGGCCGCTTCCTGGGAGAGCCGGGTCTTGCCCGCGCCGCCGGGCCCGAGCAGGGTGACGAGCCGCGCGCGGGCGAGGTCGCCGCCGATGACGCGGATGTCGTCCTCGCGCCCGACGAAGGTGGTGAGCCGGGCGCGCAGGTTCCCGGTGGCGGGCCGGCGCTCCGGCTGCGCCGACGGCGGGCCGGGGGGAGTTGCGGCGCCGGGCTCCGGGTGAGGGCCGGGCTGCGAGTGCGGGCCGGGCTGCGCCGGAGCCGAGGGCTGCGGGCGCGCACCCGGAGCCGAGGGCTGCGGGCGCCCGCCGGGTGCCGGGTTCAGCAGGTCGGCGTGCAGGGCGCGCAGGGCGGGCCCGGGGTCCGTGCCGAGACGGGCGGCCAGCTCCCGGCGGACCGTGTCGTACGCCTCCAGGGCCTCCGCCGGGCGGCCCGCGTCGCGCAGCGCCCGTATGCGCAGGGCCTGCAGGGGCTCGTCGAGCGGCTGCCGGGCGCAGAGCGAGGTCAGCTCGGGCAGCACCTGCTCGGCCCCGCCCAGGGCCAGGGTCGCGGCGAGCAGGCCGCGGCGCGCGTCCATCCGTACGGCGTCCCAGCGCGCGGACTCCGCGGCCGGGTCGGGGAGGTCCGCCAGGGCGGGACCGCGCCACAGGGCGAGCCCGTCCTCGTACAGGGCCGCCGCCTTGGCCGGGTCCCCGCTCTCCAGGGCCTCGGCCCCGGCCCGGGCCAGCCGCTCGAAGCGGTACAGGTCGACGTCCTCGCGGTCGGCGGCCAGCAGGTAGCCGCCCTCCCCGGAGCGCACGGCCGCGCGCCCCAGCGCCCGCCGCAGCCGGGCGACCAGCGCCTGGAGGGCGGCCGGCGCGTCGGCCGGCTGGTCGCCGTCCCACACCTCCGCAACGAGCAGGTGCGCCGGCACCGCCCGGCCGGGCCGCAGCGCGAGCGCGGTCAGCAGGGCCCGCAGGCGCGCTCCGCCGACGGCGACGGGGGTCCCGTCGTCGCGCATGGCCTGGGCCGTCCCGAGAATCGCGTAACGCACCGGCCCATTGTCCCCGTCCGGGCGCCCCACCCCGACCTCATTTCCCTCCGGCGACCGGGATAGGTTGCGCGGCATGGGTCATCAGGGCAGCCGCGGTGAGCGGCGGATCAGTTCCGTATTCCTCGGTATCGCGGCCGTCATGGCGGTCACCGGCTGGGCCGTGTGGACGGGGTACTCGACCAGCACCGGGCTCGCCGTGTTCCTCTTCGTGACCTCGGCGTGGGTGGTCTCCCTGTGCCTGCACGAGTACGCGCACGCCCGCACCGCCCTGCACGGCGGCGACCTGACGGTGGGCGCCAAGGGCTACCTGACCCTCAATCCCCTCAAGTACACGCACGCGCTGCTCAGCATCGTGCTGCCGGTGATCTTCGTGATCCTGGGCGGTCTGGGCCTGCCCGGCGGCGCGGTCTACATCGAGCGCGACCGCATCCGGGGCCGCTGGAAGCACAGCCTGATCTCGGCGGCGGGCCCGCTGACCAACGTGGCCTTCGCCGTGGTGTGCACGGCGCCCTTCTGGCTGGACGCCCTGGACGGCGTCCCGGTCGCGTTCCGCTATGCGCTGGCCTTCCTGGCTCTGCTCCAGGTCTCGGCGGCGATCTTGAACTTCCTGCCGGTGCCGGGCCTCGACGGCTACGGGGTGATCGAGCCCTGGCTCTCGTACCGGGCCCGCCGCGAGCTGGCGCCGCTGGCACCGTTCGGTCTGATCGCGGTGTTCGCGCTGCTGTGGATCCCGGAGGTCAACGCGTTCTTCTTCGACGTGGTGCGCGACGTGCTGTCCGGCCTGGGCGTGTCGGACCTGGACACGTACTGCGGCCGCGACCTGTACCGCTTCTGGCAGGAGGGCAACGGGGTCTGCGCCCTCCCGCAGGACTAGGGGGTGTCTGACGGAGGTCCGTGGTGAAGGAGCGGTGTCCGGTGCGTGCTCTCGGCGTGCCGGCCGGATGCCCCCGTACTGGACGTACT
>NZ_JBEZLA010000046.1:0-64264 GCF_040651925.1 Streptomyces sp. NPDC048349
GACCAGGTGGCCGGCCGGGGCCCCCGAGCGGGAGGCGCACGGCCGCCGGCGGGGGTGTGCGCGCTCGCCTCGCGACCGGCTGAGGGCGGGCCTACGCTGGTCCTGCTGCCCTGGTCCGCGTACGTGGTCCGCGTACTCGTACGTGCGCTCGTACCTGCATTCGTACCCCTCCCCCGTACGACAGGAGGCATGCCGTGAGTCCGACCCGCACTCGGCTGCGCCGGGCCTGCGTGGCCGCTGCCGCAGCAGGTCTGCTCGTCGCCCCGGCCCTCGCGGGCCCCGCCTCCGGGGCTCCGACCCCGGGTCCGTCCGTCTCCGCCACCCCTTCCCCCGACGGTGACGCGGACTTCCCGCAGCTCACCCCGGCCGTCGCGGCGAAGCTGGACGCCGCGGTCCAGGGGGTCCTGCGCGAGGCGCAGGTACCGGGCGTGATCGTGGGCCTGTGGGCTCCCGGCAAGGGAAGCTACGTACGGACCTTCGGCGTGGCCGACAAGGCCACCGGCTCCCCCATGGAGACCGCCTTCAACATACGGATCGGCAGCGAGACCAAGACGTTCACGGTCACCGCCCTCCTCGAACTCGTCGACCAGGGCAAGCTGGCCCTCGACGACACCATCGGCAAGTACGTCAGCGGAGTCCCGAACGGGGACCGCATCACCCTGCGCGAACTGGCGGGCATGCGCAGCGGCCTCTTCAACTACAGCCTGGACGAGGACTTCAGCAAGGCGCTCGCCGCCGGTCCGACACGGCCGTTCACGCCGCAGCAGTTGCTCGACTACTCCTTCCGGCATCCGGTGCAGTTCGAGCCGAACGCCAAGTGGCAGTACAGCAACACCAACCTGATCCTGCTCGGGCTCGTGGTGGAGAAGGTCGGGGGCAAGCCCATCCAGGAGTTCATCCGGCAGGAGGTGCTGGAGCCGGCCGGGCTGCGGCAGACGGTCTTCCCCACCGACGCGCACTACCCCGACCCGCATCCCCGCGGCTACACGGACGACACGACCACCGGCGGGAAGATCGTGGACGCGACCGACTGGAACCCCTCCTGGGCCTGGGCCGCGGGCGCGATGATCTCCGACCTCATGGACCTGCGCAGCTGGGCGCGCACCCTGGCGACCGGGACGCTGCTGAAGCCCGAGACCCAGACCGAGCGGCTGAAGACCACCTCGATCAACGGCATTCCCGGTGCCGGGTACGGGCTGGGCATCTTCAACATCCAGGGCTGGATCGGCCACAACGGCTCGCTGCCCGGGTACGAGACGCTGACCGTCTACCTGCCGGAAGCCCAGGCGACCCTGGTCGTCCTGCTCAACACCGACGTCCTGCACGAGGGCCAGGAGCCGAGCACGCTCTTCGGCGAGGCGATCACCGGCATCGTGACGCCCGACCACGTGTACCCGGGCCACGTTCCCGTGGCCCCCGAATCGAAGTCCCCTTCGCCCTCGGCCTCCGAGCCGTCGGCCGCCACGCCGTCCGCCGCCACGCCGTCGGCCTCCGCACCGACGGACTCCGCGCCGCCCACCTCCACGCCCACGCCGGCCACGCCCGCGCCGGCCACGCCCACGGCGCCGACCGCCCCGCGTTAGGACCTTCGGCAGGCCCGCCCCAGGCGGGCCAGGCCCTCCGTGATCTCCGCCGGAGTGTGCGTGGTGAAGGACAGGCGCAGGGTGCGGGGGTCCGGGGGGCCCGTGAAGAACGGGGATCCCGGGACGAAGGCCACCTCGTGGGTCAGGGCCGTGCCGAGCAGGCCCGCCGCGTCGTGGCCCTCGGGCAGGCGGGCCCAGACGAACATGCCGCCCTCCGGGCGGTTCCAGGAGGAGCCTGCCGGGAGGGCGTCGGCCAGGCCCGCCAGCAGGGCGTCGCGGCGGGCCCGGTAGGCCGCGCGGACCGCGGACACATGGGCCTCCAGGTCCACCGCCGCCAGGTAGTGCGCGGCGGCCAGCTGGTCCACCGTCGAGGTGTGGAGGTCCGCCGCCTGCTTGGCGACCACCGCGGCCCGGCGCAGCGCCGCCGGGGCACGCAGCCAGCCCAGCCGCAGACCCGGCGCCATGATCTTCGAGAAGCTGCCGAGCAGGGCGGTACGGTCCTGCGCTCCCGGGTGCGCCGCCAGCCAGGGGACCTCGGCGCCCTCGTAGCGCAGTTCCCCGTACGGGTCGTCCTCGATCAGCCACAGTCCCAGCCGCGCCGCGGTCTGCGCCACGGCCGCACGGCGGGTCCCCGGCAGGGTGCGGCCCGTCGGGTTCTGGAAGGTGGGGATGGTGTAGAGCAGTTTGGGGCGTTCCCGCGCGACGATCTCCTCGAGGGCCTCGGGAACCAGGCCTTCGGCGTCGCAGGGCACCGCCACCACCCGGGCCCCGGCCATCCCGAAGCACTGGAGCGCCGCGAGGTAGGTGGGGTTCTCGACCAGCACCACGTCCCCGGGCTCGACCAGCGCGGCGGTGAGCAGCGTGAGGGCCTGCTGGGAGCCCGAGGTGACCAGGACGTCGTCCGTGCCGGTCGGCAGGCCCCGGGCCGTCGCACGCCGCGCGACGGCCTCGCGCAGTTCCGGTACGCCCTCGGTGGTGGAGTACTGCAGCGCCCGCCGGGCCGACACCGCGAAGGCGGCGTCGTACGCGGCCCGCAGGCCCTCGGTGTCGAAGAGTTCGGGCGCGGGGAGGCCGCCGGCGAAGGAGATCACCCCGGGGCGTTCGGTGAGTGCGAGGATCTCGCGCACGGGAGAGCCCCCCACCGAGGTGGCGCGCGAGGCGAACGCGGGCGGCGGGGCGACGGCGCAGGGGGAGGGGGCGGCGGACACGGCGGCGGCAGCGGGCACGGGTGGCTCCTCCGGGAGTCGGGTGCGGGCATCGTAGCCATAGAAAGATGCAGATAGCACCTATGTGTCACATGGTGAACGGCCCGCAGGGGCTGCCGATCTGACGTGACATCAGCTAAACCGGTCGCATGACCACAGAAGAGCGGGACACCCGCACCGAGGGCTACGCCGAGCTCGCGGCCGTCGGCCCGTACGGCGTCCGGCCCGGCCATGCGCTGATCACCATGGTGGAGCCGCACCCGGGCCACGAGTACGCGTACAACCGCTGGTACGAGGACGACCACTACTACGCCGGCGCGATGGCCATGCCCTGGATGTACGCGGGCCGCCGCTGGGTGGCAACCCGCGAACTCCAGGAGCTGCGCTACCCGGAGAAGTCGGCCGTCGCCCAGCCCGTCACCGCCGGCTGCTACCTGTCGACGTACTGGGTCACCGAGGGCCGCTACGACGAGCACATGAAGTGGACCGTGGGCATCAACAAGCGGCTCAATCGCGACGGCCGTGTCTACCAGGACCGCACCCACGTGTTCACGGCCTTCCAGGACCACGAGGCCACCGTCTACCGCGACGGAGCCGCCGGTCCGCGGGACTTCCACGCCCTCGACCACCCGTACGCCGGGCTCGTCTTGCAGGTCGTCGATGCCGACGGGCCCGGGCAGCGGGCCGAGCTGCTGGAGTGGCTGCGCGCGCGGGCCCTGCCCCAGCGGCTGCACGGCTCACCGGCCGCGATGGTGACGGTCTTCCGGCCGACGCCGCTGCCCGGCGACCGGATGACGTACGTCAAGCAGGTGGAAGGGGTCGACACCCGCCTGACGCTCCTGTGGTTCCTGGAGCAGGACCCCCGGACCTGCTGGGACCGGTTCCAGGGGCTGGACGCGGAGGTCGCGGAGGCGGGGTCGGGACGGGTGGAACTCGTTGCTCCGTTCATCCCCACGGTGCCGGGGACCGACCGGTACGTCGACCGGCTGAGGTAGACGTACGCGGACATGGCCGAGCCCCCTCGGCCAAGACGGCGGACCGGTCGAGAGGGCTCCAGGCAGTGGTGCGGGTACTGCTTGCACTGCTTGCACTGCGTTCGGGTCGGTTGGGGTGCATGCCGTGACGTTCAGGCGAGGCGTCCCAGCCGGCCCTCGTTGACGCCGTCGACGAACGAGGTCCAGGAGCCGGGCGCGAAGGTGAGGGACGGGCCGTCCTGCACCTTCGAGTCGCGGACCGCGATGGCCTCCATGACGGGGGACTTGACCTCGACGCAGGCGCCGTTGGCGGAGTAGGAGGACTTGGTCCAGTGGTGCGTCGCGCCCTGACGAATAGCCATGTTTCTCTCCGGTTCAGCGAGTAGTTCCGTTTGTCGCGCCGTCCGGCTTGTTTCTCCGGCCGACGTGATCGACGCTACCCGCAGCTCCTGACAGGTGAAGGAGCCATTCACCCGACCGGGTGGCATATTCCATTCAGGCCTTCTGTGGCCGGGGAGTGACGGTGTACGGTACCGGCCCTCCCCGTCGCCCCAGGGGATTTCTGCGCTTCTATCGTGACTCACCGATCTTGCCCGCATACTTTCCGATGATGTCGGAAATGAACTGCCGGGTTTGGTCGACATTGAGGGCCTGGGCGCGCAGGTGCTCGTACATCACGCTGTACTTCTGCACGTCGTTGGCCTTCTCCAGGTACAGGTCGCTCGTCACGCCCTCGATGTAGACCACCGTCGAGTCGGACGCGTCGGGGAATTCCAAAATCGCGTACTGGCCGTTGACGCCGGGGTGCGCACCGAGCGAGAAGGGCATCACCTGCACCGTGATGTGCGGCTGTTCCGACTGCTCTATCAGGAACTCGAGCTGCCGGATCATCAGCTCCGGGTCGCCCACGCACCGGAGCAGCGCGGCCTCGTCGATGACCGCCCACAGGCGCAGCGGCCCGAGTTCCGGATTGTTGTTCTCCGTCTCGGACAGCCGCTTCTGGCGGTGCATCCGGACCTGGACGCGCTTCTCCACGTCGGCCGGAGCGGTCTCCGGCCACGCGCCGCGGACCAGGGAGTGGGCGTACTCCGTGGTCTGGAGCAGTCCCGGGATCACCAGGGGCTCGTACGTGCGCAGGCTCGCGGCGTCGGTCTCCAGGCCGATGTAGACGCTGTACGGGATGTCGCCGAAGGCGTGCCACCAGCCCTGCTGGCGGGAATCCTTCGCCATCTGCATGAGTGAGTCCACGAGCCGGGGATCCTCCACCTCGTACACCTCGCACAGGTCGCGTACGTCGCGCTGGCTGATGGACCGGCGGCCGTTCTCCAGCCGGCTGATCTTGGACTGGGAGACGAGGAGGCGCTCGGCGACCTGCTCGGCCGTCATGCCCTTGTCCTCACGGAGCTTGCGCAACTCCATGCCCAGTCGGCGGCGTCGGACGGTGGGATTGACATTGGACGCCACGTGAACGGCACCTCCGCCTTCTTCTGTCGTGCAGCTGTCTGTCTCTCTGCGTGTCTGATGCTGAGCAGACTGCCACCGAAGGGCGCCGCGGCGCTGGGGAACGGCAGGGAAAAGCAGACGCGCGGGGCGACGGGACCGGTGTGACCGGCCCCGCCACCCCGCGCGCCGGCGTGCTGATGGCGGTGCGGTGGATCAGGTGGAGCGGGTGGAGCGGGTGGATCAATGCGCGGCCGCGCGGGCCATCGCCCCCGTCCGGCGCGGCTGCAGCGGAACGCTGCCTGCCGTGGCCCGGGCGGGCGGTACCGGGGCGCGGTCACGGCGCGGCTGTGCGGCCACACCGTTCTGGACGTCCATCACGGCGTGCGCCACGAGTCCGCCCATCGGGTCGTGCCGGATCAGGTCCCGCAGCCGGGATCTGGACGACCGCCCCTCGTTGCCGGGGTACAGGTGCTTGCCGAGTCCGACCGCGTGGGCCAGTGCGGCGAGCGCCGCGGTCCGCGGGTCCGGCGGTACGCCGGTGCGGATCGCCGTGTCCAGCCGGGCACGGATCTCCCGGCTGATCGCCGTGTCCGTCGCCTGGTAGCGAGTCGTCGGCAGCACCCCGCACATCTGGCCCGCGACGGCATGGACCATGCCGCAGCGCTCCAGGTGGGCGAGGTAAATCTGACGGAGCCCCAGGCGGGGTCCGCCGATCCAGTGGACGGCCCGTACCGGACTGCCGCGCCTGCGCAGCAGTTCCAGTGCGGAGTCCAGAGTCGGATCTCCTGTCGGCCGTGGCATCACCACGGCGATACGATCCCCGTCAGGGGCTATCCGTCCTGCCAGAGCCAGCTCCACTAGCTGTGCCCCGGCCAGGCCGAGGTCGAGCGACTGCGGCTGCGCCGTGGTACCCGTGGCCGGGTCCAAGGCGAGCAGCAGAAGCTCCTCCGGAATTGTTCTGCGGCTCCTGCCCATCCATGCCTCCCCGCGTGGATGAGTGACAGGGTGACGCCTCTCACATTCATCTGTCGAGAGCGCGTGGCCGCTTTGTGGGGGAACCCGCAGCTATGTCGTTCTCGTCTAGCACGGGGGCGATGCCCCCTAGACGGGACACTGTTAGACATTCGGACAGCCGGACGTGGCGACGATGGAGGAGGAACTGGTGGCGGGCGAGTCCCCCGACAAGTCGGTTGATGAAGGAGCGCCGGGGGCGGCGTCGACCTCCGCGGAGCGTGATCCGAGGCTGTCGGTGTTCCGGCAGAGGGATCCTGAGGGTGACTCGGGTGACGCGGACGTTGACGGAGACGCGGACGTGGACGTGGACGCCGAACGGGAGCCGGACGGTTCCGGCGGCGGGGACGCGCTGCGCGACGCGGTGGCGGCGTGGGTCGCCACGGCGGACGAGCCGTCCGACACCGCCGGGGCCGAGCCGAAGACCGCGGCCGGGGCCGCCCCCGCCGACGGCGAGGGCGCGCCCGTCTCGCCCCCCGCGAGGCCGGCCGCCCCTGCCGCTGCTTCCGCTTCGGCGGACGGGCCGGGTGCCGGTGACCGCCCGGCCGCGTCGCGCGCGCAGGAGCCGGCCGCTCCCGCCGGGGAGTCCGCCGACGGTGAGCGCACGGCCGTCTTCCGCACGGTGAAGCCTTCTCCCGCCGACTCCGACTCCGCCGCGGCGGTGCCTGCGGCTGCTTCCACTTCGGCGGACGGGCCGGGTGCCGGTGACCGCCCGGCCGCGCCGCGCGCGCAGGAGCCGGCCGCTCCCGCCGGGGAGTCCGCCGACGGTGACCGTACGGCCGTTTTCCGCACGGTGAAGCCGGCTCCCGCCGACTCCGCCGCGGCGGTGCCTGCCGCTGCTTCCGCTTCCGCGGACGGGCCGGGTGCCGGTGACCGCCCGGCCGCGCCCCGCGCGCAGGAGCCGGCCGCCCCTGCCGGGGAGCCCGCCGACAGTGAGCGCACGGCGGTGTTCCGTGCGGTGCGGCCGCCTGCGCCGAAGGAGGCCCCGGCCGATTCCGGTTCGGCGGCGTCGAAGGCTGCACCCGGTGCTGGTTCCGTTTCCGCGGACGAGCCGGGCGCCGGTGACCGCCCCGTCGCGCCCCCCGCCGACAAGTCCGCCGACAAGCCCGCCGACGGCGACAGCGAGCGCACGGCGGTGTTCCGTGCGGTGCGGCCGGACGCGCCCGCCAAGGAGCCCGCCCCGCGGGAGCGGACCGGGGTGTTCCGGATTCCGCCGGTGGATGCCGGTGCGGAGACCGACGACAGCGAGCGCACGGCTGCGTTCCGTGCCGTGAAGCCGGCGGCCCCCGCCGACCCCCGCTCCGGGGATTCCGCTTCGGCGCCGGCCGCGCCGCCCAAGGCCAGCACCTTCGTGCCGCTGCGGACCGACGAACCCGGGCAGCAGCCGAAGGACCCGGCCCCGCCAGCCACGGCCCCGGCAGCCAAGGCTCCGGCCGCGTCGGCCCCCGCCTCGATGGACCGGACCGAGCGGACCACCCAGCAGCCGCTGCCGCCCAAGCCGCCGCTCGACATGCTGGCGGACCTCACGAACAACCCGCCCCCGCCGCCGAGCCCGCTGCGCACCGCCGTGCGGCGGTTCAAGATCTACTTCCCGCTCGTCGTGCTCCTGGCGATCATCCTCGCCGTCGTGCAGCTGGTACGCCCGCTGCCGGAGCCGAAGCTCGTGATGACCGCGCAGTCCTCGTACACCTTCGGCGGCAGCAAGCCCGAGCTGCCCTGGCCCAGCGAGGGCCAGGCCTACATGGCCGCCGCCGGCCTCGGCACCCTCGGCCAGTCCGGCGAGCAGAAGCCCGTGCCGATCGCCAGCGTCACCAAGTCGATGACGGCCTACATCATCCTGCGGGACCACCCCGTCAAGAAGGGTGAGCAGGGCCAGATGATCGACGTCGACAAGCAGGCCGAGACCGAGGGCAAGAAGAACGACTCGGTCAACAACGAGTCCACCCTCGACACGGTCAAGGAGGGCGACAAGATCTCGGAGTACGACGCGATCGCCGCCCTCATGATCCCGTCGGCCAACAACATCGCGCGGCTGCTCGCGCGCTGGGACGCCGGTTCCCAGGAGGCGTTCGTCAAGAAGATGAACGACACCGCCAAGGAACTCGGCATGACGAACACCACCTACACCGACCCCTCGGGCCTGGACGCGACCACGGTCAGCACCGCCGAGGACCAGGTGAAGCTGGGCCTCAAGCTCGTCGAGATCGAGACGCTGCTCGACATCACCAAGAAGCCCAAGTGGATCGACCCGTCGGGCAAGGAGTGGCGGAACTGGAACGGCCTGGTCCCGTACAACGAGTCGCTCGGCATCAAGACCGGTACGACGACGAAGGCCGGCGGAAACCTCCTCTTCGCCGCCCAGAAGAAGATCGGCAACACCAACCAGCTGATCGTCGGCGCCGTCCTCGGCCAGCACAAGCCGCCGATCATCGACAGCGTGCTCGCCGCGAGCAAGCAGCTGATGATCGCCACGCAGAAGGCCCTCGAGGGCGCGCCCGTCGTGAAGAAGGGCGATGTCGTGGGCCACGTGGACGACGGCCTCGGCGGCCGGACTCCGGTCGTGGCCACCGCCGACGTGCAGGCGGTCGGCTGGGCCTCCCTCACCGTGAACCTGAAGCTGGCCGACGGCGGCGGCACGATCCCGCAGACCGCCAAGGCCGGCACCGAGATCGGCGTGCTCACGGTCGGCGAGGGCGCGAGCCAGGTGAAGGTGCCGGTGGCGCTCCAGAGCGAGCTCGCCGCGCCCGGCATCGGCAGCAAGCTGACGCGCGTCGGCTGACCGGCGGTGAGAGCGCGGATCCGGCGTCCCGGGCAACCCCGGGGCGCCGGAGCGCGTCTTGAGTCCAGGGACCTGGACGTGTGTGCGGGTGTGGACCCATGTGTGGGGGAGTGCGTCAGTGACCACCGCTGAGCAGCGGCAGCAGCAGGAGGGCCGGCGTGGCGAGGGCCACGCCGGCGGCGCGGCGGCGCCTGCGCCCGCGGCCCCCGGCGGTGGCACCGGCGGGGTGGGAAGGCGGGTCCTGGACCTGGTCCGGCGCCACCCCGTCACCGTGTCGACGCTGCTCGCCGGCGTGCTGCACGTCATCTGGTTCTTCAGCTTCGCCAACAGCGGCGGCGATCTCGCCGCGCAGGACGCCTGGGCCGAGTTCGTCGGCCGCCATCCCGACTCGGCGTACAACCTCGCCTGGTACGGCGGCATGCACCCCGTCTCGTACAGCGTGGTCTCGCCGTACCTCATGCACATGCTCGGTGTCCGGACCACGATGATGATCGCGGGCACCGTCTCGGCCGGGCTGCTCGCCCTGGTCCTGACCCGCTGCCGCGGCGCCGTGCGCGAGCCCCTGTGGCCCGCCCTGGCCGGGGTGTACGGGCTGCTCTGCAACGCCCTGTCGGGGCGCGTCACCTTCGGCCTCGGCGTGATGTTCGCACTCGGCGCCGTCGCCGCCGTCTTCTGCTGGCCGCGCAAGTGGGCCGAGCGGCGCTGGGCGAAGGCGGCCGTGGCGGCCCCGCTGGCCGGGCTCGCGACGGCCTCCAGCCCGGTCGCCGGGCTCTTCCTCGGGGTGATCGCGGCCGCGCTGTTCCTGAGCGGGCGGCGGCCGGGTGCGTACGCGCTGGGCCTGGCCCCGGTGGCTGTGGTCGGGCTGTCGGCCTGGCTGTTCCCCTTCTCCGGGACGCAGCCGATGAAGTTCGGCTCGGCCTGGCTGCCGTTCGTGTTCGCGCTGGCGGTCCTGCTCCTGGTGCCCGAGCGGTGGAAGACGGTCCGGACCGCCTCGGTCGTCTATGCCCTCGGGGTCTTCCTGACCTGGGCGATCGACTCCCAGGTCGGCTCGAACGTCACCCGGTTGATCATGCTCTTCGGCGGGGCGGTGCTGCTCGCGGCCCTCCCGTACGCGGTGCCGCGCACGCGGCGGTGGTACGCGCTGCTGCTCGCCTTCGCCGGTCTGAACATCTGGATCACCGTCAACAGCATCACGGACATCGTGCGCACCACCCCGGTGGCCGCGTGGAACCGCGAGCTGGCCCCGCTCGTCGACCAGCTGCAGAAGGCGGGCGCCGACCGTGGCCGGGTCGAGGTGGTCCCGGCCAGCAGCCACCGCGAGTCCTCCGCGTTCCCCTCGTACGTGAACCTGGCGCGGGGCTGGAACCGGCAGGCGGACCTGGAGCGCAACCCGCTCTTCTACGACGACACCCTGACCGCCGACAGCTACCGGGCCTGGCTGGAGCGCTGGGCGGTGCACTACGTGGTGCTGCCCGCCGACAAACCCGACTCGGGCGGGGAGGACGAGGCGAAGCTGGTGCGCGAGGGGCTGCCGTACCTCCAGCAGGTGTGGGGCGACGCGAACTGGCAGCTGTTCAAGGTCCAGCAGCCGACGGACCTGGTGTCCGGGCCGGCGACGGTGGTGCGGGCGGGCGCGGACCGGCTCGTCATCCACGTGACGCAGGCCGGGCGGGTGCTCGTACGGATCCCGCACTCGCCGTGGCTGGGGCTGGTGGACTGGGCGGGCAAGCCGGTGGCGCCGCCGGAGGAGACCTTCGCCTCGAAGGCGAAGGGGGCCGTCCCCAAGGAGTACGCGAACACGGACGGCTGCCTGTTCAAGGCGGCCCCGGACGCGGCGGGCGACGTGTGGACGGAGCTGCTGGCACCGGCCCCGGGGGAGTACCGGGTGGCGGCGAAGTACCAGCTGCCGCGGGGCACGCCCTGTCCGGAGGAGCTGGTGTACGGCACGCTGGGGCCGCCGGAGCGGCCCGCGCCGCCCCAGCCGTGATCCACATATCCTTTACGCCCGGTCCGGGTGCGTTCACCCGTATATCTGCATACCATCCCAGTAGTCCGATTGGGTGCTTCCCTAGGGAGTTGACGACGGGATGAGCAAAGAGCAGAAGCAGGAGTTCCGAGCGGCCATCCAGCCCCACGAGCCGGACCGGCCGCCACGTCCCGCGGGCCACGGCTTCGACGGTCCGCTGCGGAGCAAGGTCAAGGGCGGGGCGCACACCAAGGCGGCCCTGAAGCGGGCCGGCACTCCACAGGGCGACCGCATCGGCGAGCGCAGCAGAGGCCTCAGCTGAGCTGCGGACCCAGGCTCCGGACCCAAGCCGATCTGATCTGATCTGAACTGGTCCGACCCTTTCGAGACGCCCTTCCGGCCGCGGCCGGGAGGGCTTTTCCGTACCGTCACGGCTTCGCGGGAGAGCATCCGGCCAACCGTGACGAGGGCGTCGGGGTCATCTTCTGCGCCGACCTGGTGGCGGGATCCGGCGCCCGCCGCGAGCCCGCCGGGACGGGCCCATTACGGTGACCTGATGAACGAGACCGGCGCACCATGAGCGTTCGGCTGCCCGCCTGGACCTCGACCCTGACCTGGAAGGCCGCGGTCTTCATCACCCTCATGTGCTGCGGGCTCGCAGCGCTGCTCGGCGGCCTCGTCCACAGCGCCATGACCCACCAGACGGTCGGCACGGCGCGGGAGAAGGCGCTCGCCAAGCTGGACCGCACCATCGCGGCGTACGAGATCGGCGCGCGCATGGCGCGCGGCGAGGGCATCGACCCCGTCGGCCTGCCCCCGGAGCTGCGCGCACTGGCGCTCAGCGGCAAGCGCGCCACGTTCATCGGCGAACACCGCGGGCGCCCCGCGATGTGGGCGGCGGCGCCGGCCGACCACGGCACCGCGATAGCCGTGTCCGTGGACTTCACCGCCGCCGAGCGGACGATCGCGGAGCTGGACCGGGCCATCCTCGGCTCCTCGGTGCTCGCCATCGGCGGCACCCTGCTCATCGGCGCGGCCGGCGTCACCCGGATCACCCGGCGGCTGCACCTGACGGCGCAGGTGGCCCGCCGGATCAGCGCGGGCGACCTGGACGCGAGGGTCGACGACAGGGCGCGCAACAAGGACGAGGTCGCGGCGGTCTCCCGGGCCCTGGACACGATGGCCTCCTCGCTCCAGCGCAAGCTGGAGGCGGAGCAGCGGTTCACGGCGGACGTCGCCCACGAGCTGCGCACCCCGCTGACCGGCCTGAACGCGGCCGCCGAGCTCCTGCCGCCGGGCCGGCCGGCCGAGCTCGTACGGGACCGCGTGCAGGCGATGCGGGCGCTGACCGAGGACCTCCTGGAGATCTCCCGGCTGGACACGGGCAGCGAGCGCCTGGACCTGGACGCCTACGACCTGGCGGGCCTGGCGGCCCGTACGATCCGCGCCTCGGGCACCGACACGCGGCTGGAGGTGGTCTCGTCCCTGCAGGTGGAGACGGACCGGCGCCGCCTGGAGCGGATCCTGGGAAACCTCCTCGCCAATGCCCACAAGCACGGCGCGGCCCCGGTCACCGTCCGGGTGGACGGCCGGACCGTGACGGTGAGCGACGCCGGCCCCGGCTATCCGGAGTACCTGCTCACCGCGGGCCCGCAGCGGTTCCGTACGGAGGGCATGAACAAGGGCCACGGCCTGGGCCTGACGATCGCGGCGGGCCAGGCCCGCGCCCTCGGCGCGACCCTCGCCTTCCGCAATCCGCGGGAGGGCGGCGCGGAAGCCCGCATCACCCTGGCCGGGCCCGCAGCGCCGGAGCCAACTGCGCCTCCGCGCTGCGCAGATGCGCCCCCGGCTCCCGGCCCGGCCGCTCCACCCGCCCGCTGACGGAACGACGAGGACCCCCCGCCGTGTGCGGCGGGGGGTCCTCGTGATGTGCCCTCGGCAGGATTCGAACCTGCGACACCGGCTTTAGGAGAGCCGTGCTCTATCCCCTGAGCTACGAAGGCAGCGTGCGGAGACCTGGCTGTGAGGCCTGGCCGCCGCGGTCAGTGTAGCGGGTGGCGCTTGATCCGCATCTGCGATCCGCGGCCCCCGGCGATCCCGGGGGACCACCAGGGCGGTGGCGACGGGCGGGGCGGCGGCCAGGGCCGCGAACAGGTGCGGGAGCCGCCGGGGGCGACGAGGGTGACGAGGGTGACGAGGGTGACGGTACGGGTCGTGATGCAGGTGCGGGCGGGCAGGCCCGCGCAGGGGATGCGTCCGAGCGTCGACGCGAAGCGGCAGAAGCAGGGCTGCGCGCTCAGTCGCGGTCGATGTGCACGCTGGTCGACTTCACCCGGGCGGTGGCCCGCATGCCGACCTCCAGCCCGAGTTCCTCCACGGCCTCCCGGGTCAGCAGGGACACGACGCGGTGCGGACCGGCCTGTACCTCGACCTGGGCCGCGACGTCGCCGAGCTTGATCCCGGTCACGATGCCGGGGAAGGCGTTGCGCGCCGAGGTGTACGGGGCGTCCGAGTCCTCCGCGGACGAGGCCTCCTGCGCGGCCTCCACGCAGAACGCCGCCAGGTCGGGGCCGTCGACGATGCGGCGCTTGCCGTCCCGGCGGGTGGGGAAGCGGTCGGCGTCGGCCCACCGGCGGGCGGTGTCCACGCTCACGCCCAGCAGTCGCGCGGCCTGTCCGATGGTGTAGGACTCCATGCGTCCCACCCTAGGTCGTGCCGTCGAAGTCCCGCCCGGCCGGTGGGGCCTGGCACGCACGCTCGCCAGGGGGTGCCGGTCAGGGCCGGATGATCCGCACCTGGTAGCTGCCGTTGCGCAGTTCGCCCACCACCGAGACGCTGATGCCCGCCTTCTCGTCGGTGAACGTCTCGCCCGGCCGGAACGGTGCGTCCGACAGCTCCGCGTGCACGTTGGGCCGCCGGGTGCAGCCGCCGCTCGAGTCCGCGCTGTCCGACACCGTGACCGGGCCGCGCCCGGTGTCCACGTCGGAGTCCACCTTGTAGATGAGGACACCGGGCTTGCAGACGGCCTCGTCGTTCCCGGCCTGCGTCCGGACCTCGACCGCGTACCCGGCGCTCTCGGACAGCGGGACGAAGGCGAGCTTGGTCCCGCCCGACACCGCCAGCGGCGACAGGACGTGGTCGCTGGGGCCGGACTTCGACGCGCAGCTGATCTGCGTGCTGTCCAGCCAGCCCAGCTTCCACTTGTGCCAGCCCAGCAGGTCGTTGTTGGAGCCCCAGTCCTCGCTCATGATGTCCCAGTGCCCGACGGTGCCCCCGCCGTCCGAGGTGTAGAGGTCGGGCAGCCCGAAGACGTGCCCGTTCTCGTGCGGGAGCACCCGGTAGCCGGTCTCCCGGTAGGTGCCGGAGCCGTCGTCCTGGCGGCTGTAGACGAAGGACGTGTTGGCGAGCGGCACCCCGTCGGCGACCGGCGCCTCGCCGTTGCCCGAGAAGGTCACCGACAGGACGGTGTCCAGCGCGGAGGGGCCGGCGTTCGGCGTGACGAGGATGTTGACCAGGTCGTACTTGCTGAAGTCCACCTCGGAGTCGGCGGCCTTCGCGATGTGTTCGACGAGCTGGCGGTAGCCCGGTTCGTACGCGGACCCCCGCTCGATCCCGTACGCGGCGAAGGGCATCGGCATCCGCAGCCAGCTCCGTATCGGCGCTTCGGCCCGGTAGCTGAGCCGGCCGTAGGAGCTGGTGCGGAACCAGTTGGCGGTCTGGGGGAAGAACTCCGCCAGCCGGTCCAGGGCCGTGCCCTCGCCCTTGGCGTCAGGGAAGTCGATCATCAGGTTGAGGGCTTTGACCTCACCGGTCGAGCGCGCGTACCCGGGGGGCGTCGGCAGGCCCTCGGACATCTGCACGCCCATCGTGCCGGCGATCCGGCAGGGCGCGAGGGCCGATTCGGCGGTCGTGGCCACGGGTCCGGCGGCCGAGTGGCTGCGGCTGGATATGCCCGTGCTCGCCGTCGCCGTGACGCCGAGGGCCAGCGCGGTCAGGCCGATGAACGCGCTGGTGCGGCGTGATCTGCGTATCCGCTGGCGGGTCTGCGGCATGGAGATCGCCTTCGGGTCCGCGGCAGCCGGCCCTGTCCGGACTGCGCTCTGTTCGTCACCCTCCGACGGCTGCGGCGCGCCCGCGCGCCGGGAGAGGCCGAACGTGAAGTGACCTGTGAGTCAGGTCACACGGAGGAGTGAAATAACCGGGGAGCGGATCCCCGTTTGTACGGGAGTCCCACGAAGTGGGGACCGGCTCCCCGTTTGGCGGATGCCGTACGTGTCACCGCGCCAGGGAGGCCCGGAATGAAGCGCCCCAGCCCCACCGCCCCGGCGGCCCTGTCCGTCCCGGGAGCGGCCGTGGACCTGGCGGCGTCCGAGGCCGAAGCCAAGGCCGCACCCGTGACCTCACCCATGACCTCACCCAAGGCCAAGGCCGTGGCCGCGACGCGCGGCGCGCACGCCTGCCAGCGGTCCGCGGTCGCGGACACGGCCACCGGTACGGACACGGCCACCGGTACGGGCACGGCCGCGGGCCCCGTCCCGCGTCCCCGCGCCGACGCCGTGCGCAACCGCGAGCGGATCCTGGTGGCGGCCCGCGAGGCGTTCGTCGAGTTCGGCGCCTCGGCCCCCTTCGACGAGGTTGCCCGCCGGGCGGGCGTCGGGAACGCCACGCTCTACCGGCACTTCCCCGACCGTCCCGCCCTCGTCCACCACGTCGTGCTCTACGTGATGGGCCGGGTGGGCGCCCAGGCCGAGGCCGCGCTCGCCGAAGAGACCGACGCCTTCGCCGCGCTGTGCCGCTTCACGCACGCCGCCGCCGACGAGCGGATCGGCGCCCTGTGTCCCATGCTCGACGGCGACTTCGACTTCGAGCACCCCGAACTCATCGCGGCGCGCGGGGTCCTGGAGGCGGGCGTCGAGGCCCTGCTGGCGACCGGCCAGGACGCCGGGCTGGTCCGCACGGACATCGGCGTCGGTGATCTGATGGTCGCCCTCTCCCAGCTCAGCCGCCCGCTCCCCGGCACCGCCTGCCTCGACACGGACCGCTTCGTCCACCGTCACCTCCAGCTCTTCCTCGACGGGTTGCGGGCCCCGGCCCGCTCCGAACTGCCGGGTTCGGCCGCCACGTTCGAAGACTTGAGGCAGAAAACCATGTGACACAGCCAGAGCTTCCTCATTAGGTTTTTCCGGTCAATTCCAGTCATTCCGCACAGTGAAATCGGGTACACCCATGCCAAAAACAGCCGCGACTCCGCAGCTGGCCGCAGATCCCAGCCGCTGGAAGGCGCTCGTCTTCATAGCCCTGGCGCAGCTGATGGTCGTCCTCGACGCGACGATCGTGAACATCGCCCTCCCCTCCGCCCAGACCGACCTCGGCATCTCCGACGGCAACCGCCAGTGGGTCATCACCGCCTACGCGCTGGCCTTCGGCGGACTGCTCCTCTTCGGTGGCCGCATCGCCGACAAGTGGGGCCGTAAGAACGCCTTCGTCGTCGGCCTCATCGGCTTCGCCCTGGCCTCCGCGCTCGGCGGCGCCGCGAACGGCGAGGCCATGATGCTGGGCGCCCGCGCCCTTCAGGGTGCCTTCGGCGCACTCCTGGCCCCGGCGGCCCTGTCCCTGCTCGCGGTGATGTTCACCGACACCAAGGAGCGCGCCAAGGCCTTCGGCATCTACGGCGCCATCGCGGGCGGCGGCGGCGCCGTCGGCCTGATCCTCGGCGGCTTCCTCACCGAGTACCTCAACTGGCGCTGGACCTTCTTCGTCAACATCCCGTTCGCCGTCATCGCGGCCGTCGGCGCCTGGCTGGTCATCCGTGAGCCCGCCGGCTCCCGCAACCGCGCGCCGCTCGACATCCCCGGCGTGGTGCTGTCCACGCTCGGTCTGGTCTCGCTGGTGTACGGCTTCACCCGCGCCGAGTCCGCCGGCTGGTCCGACACCGTCACCGTGGCCATGTTCGTCGCCTCCGCGGCGCTGCTGGCGGCGTTCGTCTTCGTCGAGTCCAAGGTCACGTCCCCGCTGCTGCCCTTGCGCGTCCTGCTGGAACGCAACCGCGGCGGTGTCTACCTCTCGCTCGGCCTGGCCGTCATCTCGATGTTCGGCCTGTTCCTCTTCCTCACCTACTACCTCCAGGTCGTGAAGGGCTACTCGCCCGTCATGACCGGCTTCGCCTTCCTGCCGATGATCGCGGGCATGATCACGGGCTCCACGCAGATCGGCGCCCGGCTGATGACCCGGGTCCCGCCGCGCCTGCTCATGGGGCCGGGCTTCCTGGTCGCCGCCACCGGCATGCTGCTGCTGACCCAGATCGAGGTCGGGTCCTCCTACCCGGCGCTGATCCTGCCGGCGCAGCTGCTGCTCGGCCTCGGCATGGGTACGGCGTTCATGCCGGCCATGTCCCTGTCGACGCACGGGGTGAACCCGGCCGACGCCGGTGTCGCCTCCGCCATGGTCAACACCTCGCAGCAGGTCGGCGGCGCCATCGGCACCGCGCTGCTGAACACCATCGCCGCCTCGGCGACGACCGCGTACCTGACCGACCACGCGGCGGAGGCCGCGGCGGGCGGCCCGGCGGCCAAGCTGATCCAGGCGCAGGCCATGGTCGAGGGCTACTCCTCCGCGATCTGGTGGGCGGTGGGCATCCTCGTCGCCAGCTCGGTGATCGCGCTGACCCTGATCAACACCGGCCGTCCCGGCGCGGGCGGCCCGGTGGCCTCCGGTTCCGGCCCGGCCGAGGACGCCGAGTTCAAGGTTCCGGTGATCGCCCACTGACGGGGGCGACGGCGACGGGAGTACCCGTCCGGGAATGACTGACCACCCCGCTTGGTTCAAATTTGAACCAAGCGGGGTTAGTCTTTTCGTGCGACCCCCGTAGCGCGGACCCGCGGCGGCAGCCGGCACGGAACCCCTGCCCAACCCCGTCCGCGGAACCCGTCCCGACGACCGAGGAGCGCCCCATGTCCCCCGCCCCGACCCGCATGCCGGCGCTCTACCTCAGCCACGGAGCGCCGCCGCTCGCGGACGACCCGGTCTGGCCCGGCGAGCTGGCCGCCTGGTCCGCGGAGCTGCCCCGCCCCACCGCCGTCCTGATGGTCTCGGCCCACTGGGAGGAGGCCCCGCTCGCCCTCGGCGCCACCCGGACCGTCCCCCTGGTCTACGACTTCTGGGGCTTCCCCGAGCACTACTACCGGGTCCGCTACGAGGCCCCGGGCGCCCCGGAGCTCGCCGAGTCGGTCCGTGCCCTGCTCCGGGCCCCGGGCACGCCGGTGCAGGACATACCGGACCGCGGGCTGGACCACGGCGCGTACGTCCCGCTGGTGGAGATGTTCCCGCAGGCCGACATCCCGGTCCTCCAGATCTCCATGCCGACCCTGGACCCGCGCCGCCTGATGGACCTCGGCCGCAAGCTGGCGCCCCTGCGCGACGAGGGGGTCCTGATCGTCGGCAGCGGATTCTTCACCCACAACCTGGCCGCCCTGCGCCACACGGGCCCGGGCGTCCCCGCCTGGTCCGCCGAGTTCGACGCGTGGGGCCACGAGGCCCTGGCCGCCGGCGACCTCGACTCCCTGCTCGACTTCGAGGCCAAGTCCCCCTCGGGCCGCCTCGCCCACCCCCGTACGGAACACTTCGCGCCGCTCTTCGTCACCCTCGGCGCGGCCGAGGCGTCCGGCGACCTCGCCACCCGCCGGGACACGGTGGACGGCTTCTGGATGGGCCTCTCGAAGCGCTCCCTCCAGTTCGGCTAGGCCGCCTGGACCGCCTCCCGCGGGCCCGGCCGCTTCTCGTGCCGGCGCCGTCCAGGCAACCAGAAGGCGCTGCGGGCCGTCCTCAGGGGTAGGGGTGCAGCCATGGGCGGCGCTGTTCCGGAGTGGAGACGGCCGTGTCGGACGTGACGGCGGTCTCACGGGCGTGGTGGTTCACCGCTCCGTGGGATCTGCCAGGTCCGCCTCCGCGCCGGGCCTGACCTGCACCTCTTCGGGTTCCTGCGACACCCGGCCCCCTCTCGTGGCGGGGCAGGATACTGCAAGATCTCGAGAAAGAGGGACCAACGTGGGAATTCTGTCCCGATTCCAGTCGTTGTTTCCTTCGGATGCGGGCACTCGGGAGAGTGTCCGGGGGCGCACCACCCCGCCAGGGTGGCGTCCGGCAGCCGCACCGCGACCGAACTCATCGCAAGGGAGCACGCATGGCAACCCGCGCCGTCGCCCGCCGTCAGTCCACGAGCAGCGCCCGCGCTGTGGGCGGGGAGATAGCAGACCGCGACCTGGTCGGCATGTACCTCGACGAGATCGCGCGCACCCCGCTGCTCGACGCGGCCAAGGAAGTGGAGCTGTCCCAGATCATCGAGGCGGGCGTCTACGCCCAGCAGATCCTCGACGGCGTGATAGAGCGCGAGGGCCGGGCGCCCTCCCGCGAGGAGCTCGAGGCGCTGGCCGCCGAGGGCGAGCGCGCCAAGGAAGTCTTCATCCGCTCCAACCTGCGCCTCGTGGTGGCCGTCGCCCGCCGCTACCCGCGCAGTGGTCTGCCCCTGCTCGACCTCATCCAGGAGGGCAACGCCGGCCTCGTCCGCGCGGTCGAGAAGTTCGACTACGCCAAGGGCTTCAAGTTCTCCACGTACGCCACGTGGTGGATCCGCCAGGCCATCACCCGTTCCATCGCCGACCAGTCCCGCACCATCCGCCTCCCCGTCCACCTGGTCGAGGAGCTCGGCCGGATCCGCCGCATCCAGCGGGAGTTCAACCGAGAGAACGGCCGGGAGCCGGAGCACGCCGAGATCGCCGCCGAGCTGGACACGACGGAGAAGCGCGTGGGCGACGTACTGGACTGGGCGCGCGACCCGGTCAGCCTCAACATGTCCGTGGACGACGACGGTGACACCCAGTTCGGCGACCTCCTCGAGGACACCTCCGCCATCTCGCCGGAGCAGTCCGTGCTGTCGCTGCTGCGCAGCGAGGAGCTGGAGGACCTGCTCGGCAAGCTCGACCAGCGCACCGCGTCGATCATCAAGATGCGCTACGGCATCGACGACGGCCGCGAGCGGACCCTGACCGAGGTCGGCAAGCAGCACGGCCTGACCCGCGAGCGGATCCGCCAGATCGAGAAGCACGCCCTCCTCGAGCTCAAGCGGATGGCCCGCGACACCGGCTTCGACGCCGTGGCCTGACCGGCCCGCGCCGCAGCCCCCCGAACGAGCCCCGGCACCTATCCCCCCCAGGTGCCGGGGCTCCCTCATGCCCGGGCGAGCCGCGCGGCCAGTGCGTGCGCCGCCGTCGTCAGCTCGGCCGGAGCCTGCACCGTGAACGGCAGCCCCGTCAGGGCCAGCCGCGCCACCAGCCACTCCGGCGCGTCCCCGCTGTCGAAGCGCACCCGCGTACCCCCGCCACCGTCGCCGTCCGCGTTCGCGTCCGCCTCCCCGTCGGCGACGGCGGCGTCCCGCAGCCACTTCGGGAGCTCCGCCCGGCCCGCCGCGAAGGTGACCTCCACGGCGTACGTCTGCCGGCCCCGCACCCCCCTGCGGACGAACTCCTGCGGGTCCATCGGCAGTTCCCGCGGGGTGAAGCGGGCCCCGGTCGCGAAGGCCTCGCCCACCCGGTCCACCCGGAAGGTCCGCCAGTCCCCGCGCTCCAGGTCGTAGGCGACCAAGTACCAGCGGCTCCCCGCGCTCACCAGCCGGTACGGCTCCACCAGCCGCCGCGAGCGGGCCCCGTCCCTCGCCTCGTAGGCGAACCGCAGCCGCTCGGGCCCCGCCACCGCCGCCGCGATCGTCGTCAGCGTCCCCGGGTCCACGCTCGGCCCGTCGCCCCGGGTCAGGGCGACGGTGGCCGACTGAAGTGCGCCCACCCGGTGCCGCAGCCGCGACGGAAGCACCTGCTCCAGCTTGGCCAGAGCCCGTACGGAGGCCTCCTCCACCCCCTCGATCGCATGCCCGGCGCCCGCCCGCAGCCCCACCGCGATCGCCACCGCCTCCTCGTCGTCGAGGAGCAGCGGAGGCATCGCCGCCCCCGCCACCAGCCGGTACCCGCCCTCCGCCCCCAGCGTGGCCTCGACCGGATAGCCGAGCTCCCGCAGTCGCTCGATGTCGCGCCGGATCGTGCGCGAGCTCACCCGCAGCCGCTCCGCGAGCTCGCTCCCGGGCCATTCGCGCGGGGTCTGGAGGAGGGACAGCAGGGAGAGCAGCCGTGCCGGGGTGTCGGTCATGAGCCAAGGTTGCCAGCGAAATAGGACACGAACTGACCTACATCCCGCATAGGTTTCTCTTCATGAGCACCGAGACGCCCAAGACATCGCCCGAAAGAGAGAACGGGCCCCTACGAGAAGAGCCCAGCTCGCCCGCCGACCGCCGCCGCTGGCTGGCGCTCGCCATCGTGATGACCGCGACCTTCATGGACCTGGTCGACGTCACGATCGTCAACATCGCGATACCCAGCATGCGCCAGAACCTCGGCGCGTCCACCAGCGCGATCCAGTGGATCACCGCCGGCTACGCCCTCGCCTTCGCAGCCGGCCTGATCACCGGCGGCCGTCTCGGTGACATCTACGGCCGCAAGCGCGTGTTCCTGATCGGCATCAGCGGCTTCACGATCGCCTCGCTGCTCTGCGGCATCGCCGAGAACCCCTCGATGCTCGTCGCCTCCCGCATCCTGCAGGGCGGCATGGCCGCCATGATGGTCCCGCAGGTGCTGGCGATCATCCACGTCAGCTTCCCGCCGCACGAGCGCGGCAAGGTCTTCGGCATGTTCGGCGCGGTCGTGGGCCTCGGCGCCGTCTCGGGCCCGATGCTCGGCGCGCTGCTCACCGAGTGGAACCTGTTCGGTCTCGAATGGCGCCCGATCTTCCTGATCAACCTGCCGGTCGGCATCGCGGCCGTGATCCTCGGCCGGATGTTCATCAGCGAGTCCAGGGCCCCCAAGGCCCTGCGCCTGGACCTCGTGGGCGTGGTCCTGGCGACCCTCGCCCTGGTGATGCTGATCTTCCCGCTCACCCATGGCCGAGAGAACGACTGGCCGCTGTGGGGCTTCATATGCATGATCGCGTCGCCGTTCGTCTTCGCCGCGTTCATCACCTACGAGAAGTACAAGATCAAGAAGGACGGCTCCCCGCTCGTCGAGCTCTCCCTCTTCAAGGTCAAGAGCTTCTCCGGCGGTATCGCCGTCCAGCTCACCTTCGGCATCGCGACCGGCATCTTCTTCCTGGTCTGGACGCTCTACATGCAGATGGGCCTGGGCTGGAGCGCCCTGCGCGCCGGCTGCACCGGCATCCCCTTCTCCCTGGCCGTCTCGGGCGCCGCGGGCATCTCGGTCGGGAAGCTCGTGCCGCGCTTCGGCCGCAAGGTGCTCCAGGCCGGTGCGCTGATCATGGCCTCGGGCCTACTCCTGTACATCTGGGAGTCCGAGCACTACGGCATGGAGATCGCCTCCTGGCAGATGGCCGCCCCGCTGGTCCTCATGGGCATCGGCATGGGCCTGATCGTGGCCCCGCTCAACGACACGACGCTGTCCGAGGTGCCGCGCGAGCACGCGGGCTCCGCCTCCGGCCTGATCAACACCACCGGCCAGATGGGCAACGCGCTGGGTCTCGCCCTGACCTCCGTCGTCTTCTTCGGGCTGATCGACGACGACATGGTCTTCGGGCCGCCGTACGTCGAGGCCTTCCGCGGTGCGCTGTGGTGGGTCGCGGCCGTCCTTCTCGTGATCTTCGTGGTGATGTTCATGCTGCCGCGCAAGCCGATCCCCATGGAGCAGCGCGAGGGCGGCTCCGAGCACCCGGCCACCGTCGCGCAGAAGGCCCTGGGGGAGACCGCACAGGAGAGCGCGGAAGGGGCCCCGCAGAAGGTCCCGGCCGTCTGAGGCCGTCCTGCCCCACGTCACGGACATGCCCGCCCTAGTTGGCGGGCATGTCCGTTTCTCTTTGTTTTGCCTTCGATCGGGCGTAGTGTGGGAGCCAAGCCACACAGTCGGGCATCGAACGGACGTAAATCCACATGTACGCACCGGAGCGCCAGCAGGAGATCCTCCGCCTCGCCCGCGAGGCGGGCCGGGTCGACGTGCTCTCCCTCGCCGAGCAGTTCCAGGTCACCGCCGAGACCGTACGCCGTGACCTGAAGGCCCTCGACCGGGCCGGCCTGGTCCGCCGCGTGCACGGCGGGGCCATACCGGCCGGCCGCCTCGACTTCGAACCGGACCTCACCGAGCGCGAGGCCACCGCCGCCGACGAGAAGGACCGCATCGCGGCCGCCGCCCTCGCCGAACTCCCCGACGGCGGCAGCGTCGTCCTCGATGCCGGCAGCACCGTCGCCCGCCTCGCGGCGGCCGTCCCCGTCGACATCGCGCTCACCGTGGTCACCCACGCCCTGCCCGTCGCCGCCCGGCTCGCCGACCACACCGGCATCGACCTCCACCTCGTCGGCGGCCGCGTCCGCCACCGCACCCGCGCCGCCGTCGACGCCTGGGCCCTGCGCGCCTACGCCGAGATCCGCGCGGACGTGCTGTTCCTCGCGACCAACGGCTTCACCGCCCAGGGCGGCCTGACCACCCCCGACCTCGCCGAGGCCGCCGTCAAGCGCGCCGCGATGGCCGCAGCCCGCCGCGTGGTCCTCCTCGCCGACTCGGCCAAGGCCGGACAGGAGCACTTCGCGTGCTTCGGCTCCTTCGCGGACGTCGACCTGCTCATCACGGACACGGGGCTCGACCCCGCCCACAAGGCGGCGATCGAGGCCGCCGGTACGGAAGTTGCGCTCGTATGATCCTCACCGTCACGCCCAACCCCTCCCTCGACCGGACGTACGAGGTCCCCTCGCTCGGGCGCGGCGAGGTGCTGCGCGCCACCGGCGACCGGGTCGACCCCGGGGGCAAGGGCGTCAACGTCTCCCGGGCGGTGGCCGCCGCGGGCGTCCGTACGACGGCGGTCCTCCCGCTGGGCGGAGCGCCGGGCACCCTGCTCGCCGAGCTCCTCGTGGCGCAGGGCGTGGACGTCACCGCCGTCACGATCACCGGCGAGACCCGCGCGAACATCTCGCTCGCCGAACCGGACGGCACCCTCACCAAGATCAACGCCCCCGGTCCGGAGGTCACACCGACGGAATCCGCCCTCCTCCTGGACACGGTCCGCACCTGCTCCGGCGACGCCTCCTGGATCGCCTGCTGCGGCAGCCTCCCGCAGGGCCTCGGTCCCGAGTGGTACGCCGAGCTCGTCACCCGCGCCCACGAGGCGGGCGCCCGCATCGCCCTGGACACCTCGGGCCCGGCCCTGGTCGCGGCGCTGCCCGCCCGCCCCGACGTGATCAAGCCCAACGCGCAGGAGCTCGCCGAAGCCGTCGGCCGGCCGCTGGCCACCCTGGGCGACGTCGTCAAGGCGGCCGAGGAGCTGCGCTCGCTGGGCGCGGGCGCGGTCCTGGCCTCCCTCGGCGCCGACGGACAGCTGCTGGTGTGCGCGGGGGGCGCCCACTACGGCACCGCGCCGGCCCCGGCGGTCCGCAGCAACGTCGGTGCGGGCGACGCCTCCCTGGCCGGTTTCCTGATCGCCGGAGGCACCGGCCCCGACGCGCTCGCCTCGGCCCTCGCCCACGGCGCGGCCGCGGTCCAGCTGCCCGGCAGTGCCATGCCCACCCCCTCGGACCTGCGCCCCGAGGCGGTCCGGATCACCCAGGACCTTCCCCTGGACCTCCCCCTGTCCGAACCCGCCACGGCCTGAGGCGAGCGAAGGAGCCCCCGATGAGCGAGATGATCACCCCCGAACTGGTCGACCTCGACCTGTCCGCCGAGTCGAAGGAAGCGGCGGCCCGTGCGCTCGCGGCCCGCATGGTGGAGAGCGGCCGGGTCACCGACCTGGACGGGTTCCTGGCGGACGTCGCTGCGCGCGAGGCCCAGATGCCGACCGGCCTGGAGGGCGGCATAGGCATCCCGCACTGCCGGAGCGCCCACGTCACGGTCCCCACCCTCGCCTTCGGCCGGTCCCCGGCCGGCATCGACTTCGGGGCCCCCGACGGCCCGGCGGACCTGATCTTCCTGATCGCGGCCCCCGCCGGCGCGGACGACGCCCACCTGTCGATCCTGTCCTCGCTGGCCCGCCGCCTGATGCGGCCGGATTTCGTGGCGGCCCTCCGCGGCGCCGCCGACCCGGCGGTGGCCGCACGTCTCGTGTCCGGCGAGCCGCCGGCCGATCCGGCCCCGCCCGCGTCCGAGGCGCGGGAGCCGGGCGGCGGAGCCCCCGCCGGGTCCGGGGCGCAGCCTGCGGAGCGGGACCTTGGGGCGGAGCCCCGAGTCCGGGGAAGGGGCGGGGTGGGGCAGACCCCGGCAGGACACCCGTTCCGCGTCGTCGCGGTCACCTCCTGCCCCACCGGGATCGCGCACACCTACATGGCCGCCGAGTCCCTGACGCGTGCCGCACGAGCCGCCGGCATCGACATCCGCATCGAAACCCAGGGTTCCGCCGGCTTCACCCGCCTGTCCGCGCAGGACATCGCATCGGCCGACGCGGTCGTCTTCGCCCACGACGTCCCGGTACGGGACAGGGCCCGCTTCGCGGGCAAGCCCACCGTGGACGCCGGCGTCAAGGCCGGCATCAACCGCCCCGCCGAACTCCTCGCCGAGGCCCGCGACAAGGCCGCCCGCGGCGAGGTCGCCGACCACACCCCGACCCCCGTCGAACGCGCCGGGGAGGAGGCCGACGGCTACGGGGCCAAGCTCCGCACCTGGCTCATGTCCGGCGTCAGCTACATGGTCCCCTTCGTCGCCGCCGGCGGACTGCTCATCGCCCTCGCCTTCGCCATCGGCGGGTACGAGATCAACACCGCCCCCTCCGTCGCCGAGCACTTCGTCTGGACCGAGGCCGCCAGCTGGGCCGCGCTCCTCTTCCAGACCGGCGGCCTCGCCTTCGGCTTCCTGGTCCCCGTCCTCGCCGGATACATCGCCTACGGCATGGCCGACCGGCCCGGCCTCGTCCCCGGCTTCGTCGGCGGCGCGGTCGCCCTCACCATCAACGCCGGTTTCCTCGGCGGCCTGATCGCCGGCCTCATCGCGGGCGCCACCGTCCTCGCCGTGCAGCGGCTGCGGATCCCCGCCGCGCTGCGCGGGATCATGCCCGTCGTCGTCCTGCCGCTGATCGGCTCGGCCGTCACGGCGTTCCTGATGTTCCTGGTCGTCGGCAAGCCCGTCGCCTCGCTCCAGCAGGCCCTCACCGACTGGCTGTCCGGACTCTCCGGCGCCAACGCCGTCATCCTCGGGGTGGTCCTCGGCCTGATGATGTGCTTCGACCTCGGCGGCCCGCTCAACAAGGTCGCGTACGCCTTCGCCATCGGCGGCCTCGCCACGCCCAACGAGGGCAGCCTGAAGGTCATGGCCGCCGTGATGGCCGCCGGAATGGTCCCGCCGCTCGCGATGGCGCTGGCCACCACCCTCCGCGGCCGGCTCTTCTCCAGGACCGAGCGGGAGAACGGCAAGGCCGCCTGGTTCCTCGGCGCCTCCTTCATCAGCGAGGGCGCCATCCCCTTCGCGGCGGCCGACCCGCTGCGCGTGATCCCCGCCTCGATGGTGGGCGGCGCGGTCACCGGCGGCCTGTCGATGCTGTTCGAGTGCACCCTGCGGGCCCCGCACGGCGGCATCTTCGTGATCCCGCTGATCGGCAACCCGCTGCTCTACCTGCTCGCCATCGCCGCCGGTACGGCGACCACCGCAGGCCTGGTGGTCCTGCTCAAGGGCATGCGCAAGCAGGCCGGCGCCGCGACCCCGTCAGCCGAGCCGGCCGCCATGAGCAGCGAGGTCACGGCCGCCGCCTGACGGAGCGCCGGGAGGGGCGCCGGGAGCGGGAGCACCGGGCCCGCCCCGCGCCGCCGCGCCCCACCGCAGCCCGGCTCAGCCGGGCCGGCCCGCCGCAGGCCTCAGCGCCGGCAGCCCCGCCGCCGGGGTCACCGCACCCGTGCGCGGAGCTCCATGGCCCCGCGCGCCGCCGCCTCGCTCTCGTACACCTCGCACATGTGCCGCCCGTCCGGTGTCGCGGTGTGCTCGACCTCCCACAGGCTGACCTCTTCCCCGTCCAGCAGCACGAAGGCGTGCTCGTACAGGCTGAAGCCGGCCTCCCGCCCGCCCGGCGGGCCGTGGCGCCCGCCGAAGGACTGCGTGATCTGGTGCGCGTACGCCGACCGGAGCCGCGCCGCCACCCGCTCGCCGGGCCGGTCAGCGTTCTCCGCGCGGCGCAGCACCCGCCGGGCGTGGTCGGCGGACTGCTCCACCGCGTACTCCCGGTGCGGCCGCGTCGAGGCGGAGGCCGCGAACAGTGCGGCGAGCACCGCCACGCCGTCGTCGGGCTCCTCTTCACCCGGCAGGAGCAACGGGTCCAGGGCCGCCTCGGCAGGGGACTCACCGAACAGCCGGGCCACGGCCAGCCGGCTCTCCGCCCTGCTCGCGAAGAGCTCGTGCCGGATCGTACGGTCGCCCTCCTGCCGGTACACCAGCTCCCACAGGGTCACCGAACCCCCGTCGGCGAGCAGGTAGGTGTGCCGGTGGGTCTCCCGCCAGGATCCCGCCGCCGGGCTGTGGTGGGTGGTGGAGAGCGAAGAGCTGTGGGCGAGCGCCGTGCCGAGGCGCTCGACGAGCCGGTCGGGCAGGTCGAAGGAGTTCAGGGCGCGGCCGAGGAGCCGGCCGAGGTGTGCCTCGGTTGTCTCGTACGGATCGCTCACGGGGGGTCTCCAGGCCGTCGCAGCTTGTCACATCGCGGAAGCTCAACGTAACCCCTGGTTCTGACATCACGTCCGGGGTTCGGTAAAACGTCCGGGAAGCATCGGGGGTTCCCGCCACACCTTCAGGTCAACTTGACTATGAATGAGCATGGTTAGGCCCGCTCTGTGGTGGAGCGCGGGACTATGGGCCACATGGCAACGAATACAGTGGGAGCCCCCCGCCAGCAGGGACGGCCCCCCACCCGGCACGAGAACGGACAGGACGCCACGGCACGAGGGTTGGCCTGGCTGCTGGTCCTCACCGGCGCGGCCGGGGTGCTGGCCTCCTGGGTCATCACCCTGGACAAGTTCCTCCTGCTGGAGGACCCGGACTTCAAACCCGCCTGCAGCCTCAACCCCGTGGTCTCCTGCGGCAGCGTGATGAAGAGCGACCAGGCGGCGGCCTTCGGCTTCCCCAACCCCATGCTGGGGCTGGTCGCCTACGCCGTGGTCGTCTGCGCCGGCGCGGGCCTGCTCGCCGGCGCCCGCTACCGCGGCTGGTTCTGGTTGGGTCTGAACGCCGGAACCCTCTTCGGTGTCGGCTTCTGCTCCTGGCTGATGGTGCAGTCGCTGTACGAGATCAACGCGCTGTGCCTGTGGTGCTGCCTGGCCTGGGTGGCGACGCTGCTGATGTTCTGGGCCGTGACCGCGCACAACTTCCGTACGGGGATCCTGCCTTCACCCGCTCCGCTCCGCGGCTTCTTCACCGAGTTCGGCTGGGCCCCGCCCGCCCTGCACATCGGGGTGATCGCCATGCTCGTCCTCACCCGGTGGTGGGACTTCTGGACGGGCTGACGTCCCGGGCGACGCGAGAGGGCCCCGGCAGCTGGAGGCTGCCGGGGCCCTCGTTGCTTCGCTCCACGGGCACGGGGCCCGAAGGTCAGCTGCCGACGGAGGCGTTGCCCGAGAGGACCGGGATGTTGTCCAGGATGTGCGAGAGCGACTCGTCGCCCTTGCCCTGGGTGGAGTTCTCGGTGCACTGCTGGTTCATCGGGTTCGACAGGACGTTGATGTCCTGGACGCCGATGTTGGCGATGATCGCCACCAGGGACTGGGCGTTGACCTTGGCCGGCAGGCCGATGCAGGGCTTGTTCAGGGTCCCCTGGACCAGGCCGAGCTGCGGGCTCTGCTCGCCCTCGGTCTTCTGGTTGCCGTAGATCTGCGTGGCACCGTTGCCGTTGAGGGTGTTGACCCCGTTGTCGTTGCCGATGGCCATGGCCGGGGCCGCGGCAGCAGCGCCGGCGCCGACCGCGGCGGCGGTGACGGCGGCGGCGGTCATGATCTTCTTGAACATCTTGATCCTTCTGTCGCACGAGTGCCCGCTAATGGAGCGCCCTGGTCAACTGCCCCGTCCGGGAGTTGGTTCCGCTGCTTCACTCAAACGGCCCGTGCGGGCGGCGGTTTTCCCCGGCCCGGGTGAGAGCCCCCGGACGCCTGCGCGAAGCCCGTACGGAGCGCGCAGTCGGCCCGTCTCCGGTTGCGCTCCGTGAAAGCTGTTCGCACGGTGGGTGAGGGAGCGGATCGCTCAGATCCGTATCCTCGCGCCAACCGAAGGAACATCCATGCACCCCACGAAGCCGTCCCGCGGCCGCCTCCGCCTCCTCGTCCCGTCGGTCCTCGCCGCCGCCATACTGTCCGGCGCGGCTTCCCCCGCGGGCGCCGTGGACGGTGACCGCGCGGTCGTCCGGCCGCAGCACGAAACGACCCAGCAGCGTGCGGCGGCCGGTCCGGTCGACGACCTCATCAACGGCATCCTCGATGCCATCAAGGGCCTCCTGCCGCCGGGCGTCAGCCTGCCGGAGATCAAGATCCCGGAGATCGAGCTCCCCGAGATCAAGCTGCCGGAGATCAAGCTGCCCGAGATCCCCGGGGTCGAACTCCCGGAGATCCCGGGGGTCGAGCTCCCGGAGATCCCGGGAGTGGAGCTTCCGGCCCTGCCGCCGCTCACTCCGCCGACGCTGCCGGCCCCGGCGGCTCCGGTGGAGACCGTGCCGGAGGTCCCCGAGATCGAGATCCCGGAGCTCCCGGAGATTCCGGACCTCCCGTAACGCCTGGAACCGCTCATGGTTACGACTATTGAGCTGAACAGGTCTGATCGTGGATGGAACCGTGTCGTCGGGGAAGATGGACCGTTTCGTTCGTTGTGAGCCCCGCATCGGGGCAGAACATCGAACAGAAGGTGCACTTCCCATGAACTCTGCCAAGAAGGCCGCCCTGGTCCTGGCCACCGCCGGTCTCGCTGCGGCCGGTGCCGCCGGCTCCGCCGTCGCCGACTCGTCGGCCGATGCCGCGGCCGCGGGTTCCCCCGGTGTGCTCTCGGGCAACCTGGTCCAGGTCCCGGTCCACGTGCCGGTCAACGTCTGCGGTAACACGGTGAACGTGATCGCGCTTCTGAACCCCGCGTTCGGCAACGTCTGCGTCAACAGCTGACGTCGGCCGCAGAACGACTGTGGGCGCCCCGGCCTCGCCGGTGGCGCCCACAGGCATGTCGGGACCGCCTCAGTGGGCGCCGCCGTTGAGCTGCACGCCGCCCAGGAGCGGGGACGCCTGGGTGGCGCCGTTCGCGAGGCCGAGCACCTCGCCGGGCGCGTTGTTGCGGACCTGGTTGACCCTCTGGAGGGTGTTCAGGACGTTGTCGACGTGCTCGCCCTGCTCGGCCAGACCGGCGCCGACGATCTGCGGGAGATGCTCGGAGACCGGGTTCACGGCCTCCGTCACCGTCGTCGCCCCGCTCGTCAGGCTCATGGGCACCGCGGGCGGGGCATCGGCCGCGAACGCGGGCGCGGAGGCGCCGAGGGCGGCTACGGAGCCGGCGACGACAGCGGCGACCTTCGTGAGCTTCATTATCGAAATCCTCTTCTTTTCGTGGGCGCGGGCGCCAGCGGCGACCGTCGCGCCGCTTTCGCCATGGCTAACGACTCCCCGCCGATCCGGAAACGCGGCGCGCGGGTACATGACAGCGGCCGGAGAATCCGACAAAGGATTCTCCGGCCGATATTTCTTCTGATTACCGGTATTGCCGTCAGGCGATACGGGACCGCCGGTACAGAATGGCGCCGCCCAGGATCAGCGCCGAGGCGAGGACCGCCGCGGCCGCGGGCTGGCCCGCGCCGGTCTCGGCCAGCACGGGCGCGGTCACCTGCGCGGGAGCCGGGGCCGGGGCAGGGGCCGGAGCCGGAGCGGGGGCCGGAGCGGGCGCCGGGGCGGGCGACACCGGGGGCAGGTGGACGGGGGTGTCACCGGCGGGGGCGGACGGGGGCTGGTCGGCAGGCCGGACGGCCTCCGGGGCCGGGGGCTCCACGGGCTGGCTGCCGTGCGGCGGCCGGGGCGCGGGAGCCTCTTCCCCCTCGGGGACCGGCGCGGGAAGCGGTACGGGTGCCTCCGCAACGGGGGCGGGGAGCGGCGCCGGCGCCTCCTCCACCGGGGCGGGGAGCGGCGCCGGGGTCTCCTCCACCGGGGCGGGGAGCGGCGCCGGGGTCTCCCCGACGGGCTCCGGCCCGGGCACGGGTGCGGGCAGCGGCTTGGGGGCCTCGTCCACCGGCCCGGGGGCGGGAGCCTGGGGGCTCGGCGCGGGTGCCTCCTCGACCGGAGCGGGCAGCGGGGCCGGGTGCTCCGCCACGGGCTCGGGCAGGGGGTGGGGCCGCTCGGGCGCCGGGGGTGCGTGGTGCACGGGCGGCAGCGGAGCGGACTTCGTGTGGTCGTCGCACTCCTCCTCGCCGCCCTTCCCGCCCGGGCGTCCGTAGGCGCCCTCGTGACGCGGCTCCTCGTGGCGCGGCTTCGCGTGCCGGGGCCCCTCGGAGCGCGGCTTTTCGGAGCGGGGCGCCTCGGCGCGGGGCTGCTCGGCGCGGGGCTGCTCGTGGCGCGGCTGTTCGTGGCCCCGCGATTCGTGGCGCTGCTCCGGCACCGCGTGCCGCGGTCCCGGGCGCTCCTCGAGGTAGCGCTCGAAGGCCTCGGCGTTGCGGGGGCTGAGGTAGCGCCCGTAGTCGTACCCGTCGTCCGTGTGCGAACCGGTCGTGGTGACGCAGGTGTTCCCCATGGAGGGGTTGAGCGCCGCACCCCCGTCCACGCTGTTGCCGCACACATTGGGGGCGAAGGTGACCGGTACCGAGACGCTGTTGCCGGCCAGCACACCCGGAGAGTGCGCGGCCTCGGCCGTCGCTCCCGGATGCGCGTAGGCCGCGCCGGTCGCGATCGACAGCAGACTCGACGCTGCCGCCGCCGTGAGCATCCCCTTGCCCAGTACCTGTCGGCTCAGTACCTGTCGCATGGGTCCTTCCCTGTCTACCGGCTCTGGCGCCGGTGCTGAATCGAAGGTGGCCCCGGAGTGCACCGCCGTGCACTCCGAGGCCACCCCGAGGAGGTTTGCCCGTGTGGGCGCAACCGCTTCGTCAGCGGTTGATGCAGACGTTGCCGAACGTGGGGTTCAGCAGCCCGATGACGTTGATGCTGTTGCCGCAGAGGTTGATCGGGATGGCGATGGGCACCTGGATGGCGTTGCCCGACGCGACGCCGGGGGACTCCACTGCCGCGCCGGTGGCGTCGGAGGAGGCCAGGGCGGGGGAGGCGGCACCGGCTGCCATCAGAACCCCGGCGGTCAGTACCGCTGCCTTCTTGTGCTTCATTTGCTTGTTTTCCTTCCCGCAGGGGCGTGTCCGCTGCAGAAATAACAACGAGTGGTCCGGGAAAAAGAAACCGTGGATTTTCGGCGGGGCTCCGGGAATTCACCCCGATGGTCCGGGGAATTAGGAAAACCCGGCGAATGTGCGCCGCCGTTCATGCATTTACGCGGCGAGGCCGCCGCGACCCGAAGGTGCGACGGCCTCGCCGGGGCGTTCCTCCGTCAGCTGCCGGCAGAGGCGTTGCCGGAGAGGACCGGGATGTTGTCCAGGATGTGCGAGAGCGGCTCGTCGCCCTTGGCCTGGGTGGAGTTCTCGGTGCACTGCTGGTTCATCGGGTTGGACAGGATCGGGATGTCCTGGACGCCGACGTTGACCAGGGCCAGCACGGACTGCACGTTGGCCTTGGCGGGCAGGGCGATGCAGGGCTTGTTGAAGGAGCCCTGGATCAGCGCCATCTGCGGGCTCATGTTGCCGTAGGTGGCCTGGTTGCCGTAGATCTGCGAAGCGCCGTTGCCGTTCACGGTGTTGATGCCGTTGTCGTTCCCGATGGCCATCGCCTGCGGCGCCATGGCGGCACCCATGCCCACGACCGAGGCCGCAACCGCTGCCGTGGCCATCATCTTCTTGATCATTGTCGTCCCTTTTTTGCAGGATTGCCCGGTACTGGAGCACCTGGGACAACGGCCCGGCCCCCGCCGGGGTTGCGTGGCTTCACCCGGATGCCGCCGTTTCGGGTGTCGGGGTTGACGCTCAGGCGTTCCCGGGAACCCGTCTTTCGGTTCGAACAATGCTCCCGGCGATAACGACCCGCCCGCTTCGAGGGTGCGTGTCATCGCCCAAAAGGCCGTACGAGCGAGTCCGACGTGATTTCCAGCCCGATTTCTGACAAAGTTCACTCCTGTTTTGTCCCCTTGATCGAAAATGGAGACGGGGTCATGGGTTCCTCCCGCAGAATCCTCGGCATACTCGGTCTGCTGTCCTGCCTCGCGCTTTCCGTGTACGTTCCCGCTGCGCAGGCGGCCCCCGCTCCCTCCGTCCCCGCCCCCCGGGAGATGCCCCGGATTCCGTTCACCCAGCGTTACCAGGCTGTGCAGCACGGCGGGCTGGTACGGGCCTCCAACTCGGGCATCAGCTGCCGCCGCGAGGAGTCCCCGCAGGCCGAGCCGTGCGCCGACGTCAAGCGGGGGGCGGCGGGGGTCAACGGGGACTTCGAGATGTTCTACAGCGAGGTCGACAAGGATCCCGACACCTACAACTCCACGCGGGCCGAGCTCAAGGTCCCGCAGGGCGCGAAGGTCTCGTACGCCCGTCTGTACTGGGGCGGGAACCTGCGGGTGGGCGAGCAGAAGCCGCCGCAGGACAACGGCCGGGTGCTGGTCGCCGAGCCGGGCGGTGCGTACAAGGAGGTCCTGGCCGACACGGTGATGGGCCACCGCACGGACGCGGGCAGCGACGCCTACCAGGCGTCGGCCGATGTGACCCCGCTGGTGCGCAAGGGCGGCGCCGGGATGTGGACGGTGGCGCAGCTCAACATCGCCATGGGCCACTCCGAAGCGGGGGCCTGGGGCGGCTGGACGCTGGTCGTCGCGTACGAGCACCCGCAGGAGCCGGTGCGCCGGATCTCGGTGTGGGACGGGTTCGAATCGCTCGCGGCCCGTCCCGGCGCCGGTGACGGCCTGGTCGAGGTGGACGGTCTGGACGTGCCGGCCGGGGCTGCCGGGCGGGTCGGGGTGGTCGCGTACGACGGGGACCGGGGCACCTTGCAGGACTCACTCACCGTGACGGCCGACAGTGGTCGCCGGGTACACCTCAGCGATGCAGAAAATCCTTTTAATGATGTTATGAATTCCACGATCACGGAATTCGGACAGCAAACGTTCGTGCGACAGCCTGATTATGTGAACAATCTCGGCTACGACGCGGACGTGTTCGACCTGAGTCCCGCCCTGTCCGGTGGCGCCCGCAGTCTGAGCTTCAGGTTCACGGGCGAAAGTCAGGGCCATTTCCTCGGTGTGCTCTTCGTTCAGACAGACGCCCGCCGCTGAACGCAGGAGACCACTCCACGTGCCCACACAGCCATGGGCGGCACCGCCCACGACCGTCCTCCACCTCGCCCAGCCCGTAGACGGCGGTGTCGCCCGGGTCGTCACCGATCTCGTGCGCGCACAGACCGCCGCGGGCCTGCGCGCCGTCGTCGGCTGCCCGCGCGGCGGAACGCTCGCCGACGCCGCCCGGGAGGCAGGCGCCGAGGTGCTCACCTGGCGCGCCGGGCGGGCCCCCGGTGCCGCCCTCCCCGCCGAAGTGCTCGGTGCCCGGCGGCTGCTGCGCCGCGTCCGGCCCGATCTCCTGCACGCCCACAGCGCCAAGGCCGGGCTGGCCGGGCGGCTCGCCGCCCGGGGCTCCCTCCCCACCGTCTTCCAGCCGCACGCCTGGTCCTTCGACGCCGTCGGCGGCGCCACCGGGGCGCTCGCGCTGCGGTGGGAGAGGTACGGGGCCCGGTGGGCCGACCGGGTGCTGTGCGTCAGCGAGGCGGAACGCCGCGCGGGCGAGGCCGAGGGGATCGCCGCCCGCTGGTCGGTGGTCCGCAACGGCGTGGACCTCGACCACTTCCGGCCCGGCGGCCCCGACCCCGACGAGGACAAGGCCCGCGCCCGCGCCGGACTGCCGCTGCCCGCCGCCTTCCGCCGCGACGGACCGCTCGCCGTCTGCGTGGGCCGGCTCTGCCACCAGAAGGGACAGGACATCCTGCTGCGGGCCTGGCCGGAGCTGCTGGGCACCGTCCCCGCAGCCCGCCTCGCGCTCGTCGGCGACGGCCCCGACACCGAACGGCTGCGCCGCACCGCCCCCTCCGGGGTGCTCTTCGCGGGCCCCGCCCCGGACATCCGACCGTGGCTTCGGGCCGCCGATCTCGTTGTACTGCCGTCGCGGTGGGAAGGCATGGCGCTCGCCCCGCTCGAAGCCATGGCCTGCGGCCGACCGGTCCTGGTCTCCGACGTCAGCGGTGCCCGGGAGAGCCTGCCCCCCGGCCAGGGACGGCTCTGCCTGGTGCCACCGGAGGACCCGACGGCGCTGGCCAAGGCCCTGGGACGGCTGCTCGCCGAACCGCGGCTGCTCGCCGAGCTCGGAGAGCAGGCCCGGCAGCACGCCCGGGCCGACTTCGACGTGCGGCGGACCACGGACGCGGTCACCGGCCTGTACCACGAACTGCTGGGCAGGCCCCGGCCCTTGAACCAGGAGCGCATCAGCCGATGACGATGGACAGCGCACCCGCCCGGCACACCGGGCAGGGCGGCACGGGGCCCGCCGGCGGTGCCGGCACCACTGCCGTACGCCGTGCCGCGACCGCCATCCACCCTCCGCGCGGGCCCAGGGCCGGCCAGGCCCGGCCCGCCGTGCGCCCGCAGCGGGTCCGTCGCCGCGACGGGGTGCTGCCGCTGCTCACCGCCGACGCGCTGGCCGCCGTACTCACCGCGACCACCCTGCCCGGAACGGCCCTGCCCGGCGCGGCCCTTCCGGCCGTGGCGGCCGCGCCGCTCGCCGTCCTGCTCACCGCGCTGCACGCGCAGGCCGGGCTCTACCGGCCCCGCCTGGCGCCCTCGGCGCTGCGCGAACTGCCCGCGCTGGCCGGGTGGTCCGCGGTCCTGTGGTGCGGCGCCGCCACCGTCGTCGCCGCCGTGGACCCCGCCCGGGCCCTGGGCTGGAGCGCGCTGCTCACGGCCGTGTGCCTCCAGGCCGTACTGGCGTGCGCGGCACGCGGGTTCGTCAACCGGTTCCGCCGTCGCACCCGCGTGCGCCGCCCCGCCTCCGCCCTCGTGGTCGGACCCGGCGCCGGCGCCGCCGCGGTGGCCGCCGCCCTGCACGGCCGACCCGAGTACGGGCTGTGCCCGGTGGGGCTCGCCGACACCGCGCCGGCCGGCGAAGGCGACAGCGGCCCGCTGCCGGTGCTCGCCACCCCCGAGGACATCCGGCGCGCGGTCATCCAGAACTCCGTGCGGCACGCCGTGTTCACCCGCCCGCCCGAGGCCGACGAGCGCACCGCCTCCCTGGTCCGCCTCTTCCACGACCACGGCTGCCGGCTCTGGCTCGCCGACCCCGCCGGTACCGCCAAGGTCACCGGGATGCAGGTGGCACACCCCTGCGACCAGCTGTGGGGGTACGCCGTCCAGCCCCTGCTGCCGCGCCCCGCGCGGCCGGTGGAGCGCGGGGTCAAGCGGGGACTCGACGCGGTCCTCGCGCTGGTCGCGCTCATCGCCGCCGCGCCCGTGATGGCCGCCTGTGCGCTGGCCGTACGGGTGTGCGACGGGCCGGGGGTGATCTTCCGGCAGGAGCGGGTCGGCCTGTACGGGCGGCCCTTCACCCTGCTGAAGTTCCGTACGCTGCGCGCCGACGAGCACGAGTCCGCCACCCGCTGGACGGTCGCCGGCGACCGGCGGATGAGCCCGGTCGGCTCCTTCCTGCGCAAGTCCTCGCTGGACGAGCTGCCCCAGCTGTGGAACGTCGTGCGGGGTGACATGAGCCTGGTCGGCCCGCGCCCCGAACGCCCCTTCTTCGTCGCCAAGTTCTCCACCGTCCACCCCGGCTACGAGGCCCGGCACCGGATGCCCGTCGGGATCACCGGCCTGGCCCAGATCAACGGCCTGCGCGGGGACACCTCCATCGAGGACCGGGCCCGGTTCGACAACCACTACATCGACACCTGGTCGCTGTGGCAGGACGTGTGGATCCTGGCCCGCACCGCGGCCTCCTTCTTCCGCTTCCGGCTGGGGGGCAGCTGATGAGCCTTGCGGTATCCCTGAACGGTGTCCGGCCCGACGTGCCGGGGCTGTTGCGCCGCCACTGGCCGCTGCTGCCGCTCGCCGCGACCGTGCTCTTCCTGCTGGCCCCGCTGCCGGCCGGGGACGCGACGGCCTCCGGGAAGGTCGGCCCGGCCGACGCGGCCTCGCTGCTGCTGGTCTTCGTCTGCGCCGTGCAGGCGCTGCGCGGGAGGGTACGGGGCCTGACCCCGCTGGGGGCGGTGGTGCTCGGGATGCCCGCCGTGGGCCTCGCGGTCGCGACGATGACCGCGGGGGACCCGTACGCCGCCCTGCCGGGCTTCGTGCGCTACCTCCAGGTCTTCGTGCTGGTCCCGGCGGCCGTGGTGCTGCTGGTGCGCGACGCCGGGGAGTTCCGGATCGCCGCCGGGTGCTTCGTGGTCCTCGCGCTGGTGCAGGGCGCGGTGGGGGTCGTGCAGTACGCGACCCGCACCGGGGCCTCGTACCAGGGCGAGGACATCCGGGCCGTCGGCACCTTCGGCCCCGGTGACGTCATGGGCATGGCCACGGTGGTCGCGTACGGGCTGGTCGTGGCGACCGCCGTCGCGCTCGCGCCGGGGCCGGCGCGGCGGATCCGGCGGCTCGCCGGGGGCTGCGCGCTCCTCCTCGTGCTGCCGCTGGTGCTGTCCTTCAGCCGCGGCGCGTGGATCGCCACGCTGGGCGCGGCGGTGCTCGTGATGCTGCTGGCCGGGATCAGGCGGGCGCTGAAGGTGCTGGTCGCACTGGCCGCCGCCGGGGTCGTCCTGGTCGGCGGGCTCGGGGTCGGCTCCGAGATGGTCGCGGAGCGGCTGACCTCCATCACCCAGGTCTCCAGCGCGCCCGACCAGTCGGTGACCGACCGCTACACGATGTGGGCCGCAGCGGAGTCGATGTGGCGGGAGCGGCCGGCGGTGGGGGTGGGGCTGAAGGGCTTCCCCGCCCACCGGGACGGGCACGCCTCGCTGGGGCTGTCCTCGGGCAGCGACACCGCGGGCGCGGGACAGGCGTACGTCCGCCAGCCGCTGCTCTCGCCGCACAACATGTACCTGCTCATCCTGAGCGAGCAGGGGCTGATCGGGCTGACCGCGCTGGCGGGCGGCTGGGCGGCGCTGCTGGTGGCGGGGGCGCGGCGGCTCGCCCCTGCGTCCGCCTCCGGCTCCGGCTCCGGCGGCGGAGCGGAGCGGATCCGCGACTGCGGGCTGATCGCGACCGGGCTGTTCGTGTGGCAGCTGACCGACTTCCTGTACGCGGACATCGGCGGCCCGTCCACCGTCCTGACGGGGGTGATCATCGGCCTCGCCGCCTGGTGGGCCCTCCCCTCCCGGGGGGACGGGGTTCCGGGCGGCCCGTCCCCGGCCGTGGGGTGCGGCGCGGGTGGGCGGGGCCCGGGCCCTGAGGGTTCGAGCGGCCGGTGACCGACACCACGCCTTGGCGGCCCGCCTCCGGTCCTCCGGCCGGGGCGGGCCCCGCCCGTGTCCCGGGCGCTCCCGACGCGGCCGCGCCCGCGGCGGCGCCGGTCCCGCTCCGCGACCCGGCCGCCCCCGCCCGCCCGCAGGCTCCCCCGCTCCTGCCGGATCCCGCCTCCACCCCGGACCCGGCCGCGGGCCCGGTCCGGGGGCCGGTGCCGGCCGGGCGGCCCGCGGCTGCGGCGGGGCGCGACGCAGGGGTGCCGGGGTCGGCGGCGCGGGATCCCGGGTTCATCGCCGGGGCGGTACCCGGCGCCGCCGGGCGGCGCGTGCGGGTGGCGGCGTACGCCACCGGCGGCTCGGCGCCCGGATCCGGCGGCGGAACCCGGCGGATCGGGGCCCGCCGGGCCGGCGCCGCCCCCGCGGCCCCCGCCGGCCCCTCTGTCCCCGCCGCCCCGAGTGGCAGCGGACCCGCGCCGCTCGGGCGGTTCCTGGCCAAGGCCGCCGCCGTCACCGCCGGACTGACCGCCGCCGGAGCGGTGTTCGGGCTGGTGCGGGACCAGACCATCGCACACCTCTTCGGGGCCGGCCACGACAGCGACGCCTTCCTGATCGCCTGGACCGTCCCCGAGATGGCCTCGACGCTGCTCATCGAGGACGCCATGGCCCTGCTGATGGTGCCCGCCTTCAGCCACGCCCTGGCCCGGCGGGCGGCCGGCCGGGCCGGGCTCACCCGCCGGGAGGCCCGCGCGCAGGACCCCGTACGGCTGCTCGTGGGGGCGACCCTGCCCCGGCTCGCCGTGTTCCTGGCGGCCGTGGCCTCCGTGCTCATCGTGGCCGCGCCCCTGGTCGTCGCCGTGCTCGCGCCCGGTCTGCCCGATCCGGAACTGGCCGTCCAGTGCACCCGCCTGACGGCCCTGACCGTCATCTCCTTCGGCCTCGCCGGATACTTCAGCGCGGCCCTGCGCGCACACCGCTCCTTCGTGCCGCCCGCCGCGATCTACGTCTCGTACAACGTGGGCATCATCGGCACCATGGTCGCCCTGCACGCCCTGTGGGGGGTGCGGGCGGCCGCCGCGGGGGTCGCGGCCGGCGGACTGCTGATGGTCCTCGTCCAACTGCCCGCCTTCATCCGGAACGTGGGTTTCGGCCCTCCCCGGGCCAAGGGCGCCTGCCGCAGCCAGCGCGACCGCGACCGCCCCACCCTCATCGCCCTCGGCGTGATCGCCCCCGTGATCTTCTTCGCCGTCTTCCGGCAGTCGCAGGTGCTCGTCGAGCGGTTCCTCGCCGCCTCCCTGCCGCCCGGGGCGATCTCGCACCTCAACTACGCGCAGAAGGTCGCGCAGATGCCGATGGTGCTCGCCCTGATGATCTGCACCGTCACCTTCCCCGTCGTCGCCCAGGCGATGGCCGGCGGGGAGCGGGAGAAGGCCCGGCGGCGCGTCGAGCAGGACCTGGCGCTGGCCTGCCTCGCCGTCCTGATCGGCACCGCGCTCGTCGTCGGCTACGCGCCCCAGATCATCCAGGTCCTCTTCGAGCGCGGCGCCTTCACACACCAGGACACCCTCGCCACCGCCTCCGTCATGAGGGTCTACGGACTCGGACTCCTCGGCCACTGCCTCGTCGGGGCACTGTCCCGGCCCTTCTTCTCGACCGCCCGGCCCACCTGGTTCCCGGCGCTCGCGATGGGCGCCGGACTGCTCGTCAACATCGTGGCCGGAGCCCTCGCCGTCGGCTGGTGGGGCACCCACGGCATCGCCGCCGCCAACGCGGCCGGCATCACCACCACCGCCGTCCTGCTGCTCACCGGCCTCGGCTCCCGGATCGTCCCCATCCAGGTCCGCCGGGTCGCCGTCAGCATCGGGCGGCTGGCGGTGTCCGCGGCCGCCGCCTGCGCCACGGGCTGGATCGCCGGGCCCATGATCCCCGACCCGCTGCTCAGCGCCGCCCTCGGCTGCCTGCTCGTCCCGGCCATGTTCGGCGCCACCGGCACCGCCATACGCGCCCTCGAGGTCACCGCCCTGCCCGGTCAGATCGACCGGCTCACCGCTCAGTTCACGCAGAGGTTCCGCAATGTCCGCTGACACCGACACGGCGCCCGCCGCCGTGGTGGTCCCCGCCCGCCGGACCGCATCGCCGTGGGTCCTGATGTACCACTCCGTCGCCGAGTTCACCGACCCCGCGGAGGACCCGTACGGCATCACCGTCACCCCCCGCGCCCTGGACGCCCAGCTGCTGTGGCTGCGCTCGCGCGGGCTGCGCGGGGTGTCGGTCGGCGAACTGCTGCGGGCCCGGGCGGCCGGACGGGCGGCCGGCCTGGTCGGCCTGACCTTCGACGACGGCTACACCGACTTCCTGACCCACGCGCTGCCCCTGCTGCACCGCCACGACTGCACCGCCACCCTCTTCGTCCTGCCCGGCCGGCTCGGCGTGGACAACGTGTGGGACCCGCTGGGCCCGCGCAAATCCCTGCTCACGGCCGAAGGGATCCGCGAAGTCGCCGAGTCCGGACAGGAGGTCGGCTCGCACGGGCTGCTCCACCAGGACCTCACCGCGGCCCCCGACGACGTGCTCCAGCAGGAGCTGCGGGGCAGCCGCGACCTGCTGCGCGAACTGACCGGAACGCTGCCCGAGGGGTTCTGCTACCCGTACGGACACCTCGACGCCCGGGTCGTCTCCGCCACCCGGGCCGCCGGGTACGGGTACGCGTGCGCCATCGACCCCGGCCGGTTCGCGGGTACCTACGCCCTGCCCCGTACGCACATCAGCCAGGCCGACGGCGGGGCGCGGCTGCGCGTCAAGCAGCTGCGCCACCAGGTGCGTGAGCTGCGGCGGGTGGTCCTGCCGTGAAGGCCCTGCACATCATCACCGGGCTCGGCGTCGGCGGCGCCGAGCAGCAACTGCGGCTGCTGCTGCGGCACATGCCGATGCGCTGCGACGTCCTGACGCTGACCAACCCCGGACCGGTGGCCGAGGGGCTGCGCGCCGACGGAGTGCGGGTCGTGCACCTGGGGATGCGGGGCAACCGGGACCTGGGGGCGCTGCCGAGGCTGGTGAGGTTCATCCGGCGCGGCCGGTACGACCTCGTGCACACCCACCTGTACCGGGCCTGCGTCTACGGACGCCTCGCGGCCCGGCTCGCGGGCACCGGGGCGACCGTGGCCACCGAACACTCCCTCGGCGAGGGTGAGATCGAGGGCCGGCCGCTGTCCGGCGGGGTCCGCGCCCTGTACCTGGCCAGCGAACGGCTGGGAGCCGCGACCGTCGCCGTCTCGGACACCGTGGCCGCCCGGCTGGAGGGGTGGGGTGTGCCGGCCGCCCGGGTGCACGTCGTACCGAACGGCATCGAGTCCGTCCGCTTCCGCTTCGAGGAGGGCGTACGGCGCTCCACCCGCGCCCGGACCGGGCTGCCGGAGCGGGCCTTCGTCGTCGGCGGGGTCGGCCGGCTGGTGCCGGGCAAGCGGTTCGACGTCCTGGTGCGCGCCGTGGCCGCGCTGCCCGGAGCGCACCTGCTGCTGGCCGGGGACGGACCCGAGCGTGCGGCGCTGCGACTGCTCGCCGCCGAGCTGGGCGCACAGAGCCGGATCCACCTGCTGGGGGAACGGGACCCGCTGGGCGACAGCGCGGACGGCCGCACCCCGGGGATCCCCGCCCTGCTCGCCGCCATGGACGTCTTCGTGTCGCCCTCGCGCGAGGAGGCCTTCGGGCTGGCCGTGGTCGAGGCGCTGGCCGCCGGGCTGCCGGTGCTGCACGTGACCTGCCCGGCCATCGACGACCTGCCCGCCGCGCAGGCCCCCGGCGCGCGCCGCATCGGCACCGGTACCGACGAGCTGATCGCGGCCCTGCGCGGGCACATGGAGGCGGGCGCCCGGCGGCTGCCCCCGCCGCCGGTGGTCCGCCGCTACGACATCGCCCGCAGCGCCCGGCAGCTGCTGGACGTGTACGACCTCGCGCTGTCGGCCCCGCCGGGCCCCGCGGGGGCCGGCATGCGGGGCTCCGCCCCGGACTCCGCACTCCACACACCGGCGGGGCTGGAATGACCCCCCTTCACTCCTCAGGAAGCGAGCAGACCATGGCCGAGAGCGCCGAGCAGAAGAAGTCCGAGAAGAAGCCGGAGGGCAAGCCCGGTACGAAGCCGGAGGGGAAGCCCGAGAAGAGGCCGGAGCGGAAGGCCGAGAGGAGGTCCGACCACCGGTCCGGGAAGCGGCGGTTGCGGCCGCGGCTGCTGCCGCCCCCGGTCTGGTGGCCGCTGCCCGCCTGCGCCCTGCTGGGGCTGGCCGCGGGTGGGGCGTACGGGGTGATCAAGGCCCCCGAGTACGCCGCCACCAGCTATGTCGTCGCCGTCCCGGACGACACCACCGAGCCGGCCACCGCCCTCGGCTTCGCCCAGGCCTACGCCCGCATCGCCACCAGCAGCTCCACGCTCGCCTACGCCCAGCCCCGCGCGGGGATCGGCGCGCGCCAGCTGCGGACCCAGGTGCGGGCCGAGACCTCGCCCGAGTCGCCGATGATCGCGATCACCGGGACCTCCAAGAGTCCCGGCGAGGCCGCCGACATCGCCAACGCCGTGGCCGACGCCCTGTCCCTGAGCAGCAATCAGGCCGCCAAGAACACCGGCGTGCAGCTGCTGCTGTTCAACCAGGCCGTGGCCCCCACCGACCCCGCCTCCCCGTCCGCCGCCGTCAGCGGCGCCGTCGGGATGTGCGCCGGCGGCCTGCTGGGCGGACTGTGGCTGCTGGCCCGGCCCGCCCGGCGCCGGGAGCGGGAGCAGGAGCAGGAGCAGGCGGAACCGCGGGTGCCGGTGCGGACGCCGCAGGAGCAGCCGGTCGTCGAGGAGTACGCCTCGCTCCCCGCGCAGGGTGAGCACGCCGAGACCAAGGAGAAGGAGTCCGTGCGATGAGTGCGGGCCCCGCCGCGGCCCTGTCGGTGACGCTGTGCCGCGACCCCCGGCAGTTCGCCGCGCTGGAGGAGCAGTGGAACAGGCTCGTCCGCTCCTGTCCCGCCGCGACCCCCTTCCAGAGCCACGCCTGGCTGCACTCCTGGTGGCTGTCGTACGGGAAGGACGGCCGGCTCCGGATCGTTCTCGTGCGGCGCGGCGAGGAGCTGGTCGGCGCGGCCGCGCTGATGCTCGTACACCGGCCGCTGCCGCTGCTGGTGCCGCTCGGCGGTGCCATCACCGACTACTTCGACGTGCTCGTCTCCGCCGAGTACGCCGATCAGGTCGTCCCGGCGCTGGCCCACGGGCTGCACCGGGCCGCCCGGGGTGCGGTGGTCGACCTGCGCGAGGTCCGTCCCGGGGCCGCGGCCGAAGGGCTGTGCAAGCACTGGCCCGGGGTCGGCGCCCGGCTCACCGACTCCACCTGCATGGAACTGCCCGCGCTGCCCTTCGACGAGCTGGTCAAGCGGATGCCGGCCTCCGGCGCCCAGCGGGTCCGGGCCAAGCTCCGCAAGACGGACGCGGCCGGGATCGAGGAGCGCGAGGCCGGCGAGCAGGACGTGCCGCGTGCCGTACGGACCCTGCTGCGGCTGCACGAGAAGCAGTGGCGCGGCCGCGGGGTGACCCCCGAGCACCTCCGGCCCCGGTTCGCCGAGCACCTGACCCGGGCCAGCCGCCGGATGGTGCGGACCGGGGAGGCCCGGCTGACGGAGTTCCGGCTGGACGGCAAGGTGGTGGCGGCCAACCTCACGCTGTTGTCGGCCGGGCTGAGCGGCGGTTACCTGTACGGCGCCGATCCGGACCTGCGGGCGCGGAAGGTGGACGTGGCGACGCTGCTGCTGCGCCACGACGCCGGGCGGGCGCTCGCCGAGGGCCGCCCGGTGGTCAGCTTCCTGCGCGGCAACGAGCCGTACAAGAACCACTGGCGGCCCGAGACGGTGGTCAGCCAGCGGTTCCTGCTGGCCACCGGCGCGCTCGCGCCCCTGCTGCGGCTGCACGAGTCGCAGGTGACGGGGCGCGAGCGGGCGGTGGACGCCCTGCGGGAGGCGCTGCCGGCCGCCAGGGACTGGCGGGCGCGGCTGAGCGAACTGCGGGTGCGATGACCCGTCTAGAAGGGCCAGAAGCCGGAGCCCTCGCCCACGTCGACCTTGACGCAGACCGACTGCTTGCCGACCAGCGTGGAGAGCCACTCGCCGAAGTTGAGCGGGACGCACCACTGCTTGCTGTTGACCGGCGGCTTCGCCGGTTCCGGCAGGGGCTGCGGCTTCGGTGTCGGCGTCGGCCGGGAGGCAGTGGGCTCGGCCGACGGCACGGGGGTGGGGGCCGGCCGCGTCGGCTTCGGGGCTCCGGAGGGGGTGGGGACGGCCGGAGTGGGAACGTCCGGCGAGGGCACGGGTGTCGCCGGCTCGGGCCCGTCGGGGGTGGGAGCGACGGGCGAGGGCTGGGGAGCCACCGGCGTGGGCGCCACGGGGGACGGCTCGGGGACCACCGGCGTGGGCGCCACGGGGGACGGCTTGGGCACCACGGGGGTGGGGACCAGGGGCGACGGGACGGGGGTCGGGTCCACGGGGCTCGGGGCCGGCACGGCCGGTGTCGGGACCTGTGGCCTCGGCACGGCCGGGGTCGGGACCTGCGGCGTCGGGAGGTCCGGTGTCGGGACGGCCGGAGTGGGTACGGCCGGCGTGGGCACGGCGGGGGTGGGCACGACGGGCGTGGGCAGGACGGGCGTCGGGACCACCGGGGTGGGCACGACCGGCGTCGGGACCACCGGTGTCGGCACCACGGGCGTGGGCACGACCGGGGTCGGGACAGGACCGGGCTGCTCCGTGCGCAGTGCGTCGCGGAAGGCCTTCGCGGACCGCGGGTTCTGCTTGCACTGCCACACGCCGTGCGGGCAGTAGTCGGTGATGGTGTGGTAGAGCGGCTTGTGCTGCTCGATCCACTTCAGCATGCGCCGCACGTACTCCGGGTTGTCCCCGTGGCGGAACAGCCCCCACTCCGGGTACGAGATCGCCTTGCCGTGTGCTTTCGCGAAGTCGACGTGCTGCTGGAGTCCGTACGGCTGGCTGATCTGCTCGTCGAAGGTCCGGCCGGGAGCCTGGTCGTACGAGTCCATGCCGATGATGTCGACCACGTCGTCGCCGGGGTAGCACTCGGTCCAGCCGATCGCGTCCTTGCCCCGGTTCGGCGCGAAGTCGAACTTGAATTCCTGACCGGGCACGGCGCGCATCGCGGTGACGACGCGCCTCCAGTACGCCTTCCAGTTCTCCGGGTCCGGCCCGCAGCGGTGGGTGTAGGTGATGCCGTTCATCTCCCAGCCGAGCACGATCACCGTGTCCGGCACGCCCAGCCCGACCAGCCGCTCGGCGAGCCGCGTGAAGTGCCGGTCGTACTGGCCCTGCGCGCCCGCCCTGATCAGCCGGGCCACCTGGCGGTCGGACACCCGGCCCTCGTTGCGCTCCTGCATGGGGACGTTGAGGACGAACAAGCGGTCGTCCCGGGCCCGGCGCCACTCGGCCCAGTCCTCCAGGAAGCCGACCCTGCCCTCGATGGCCGCCCACTGGTCGCCGGGCAGATAGGTGTGCCCGACCCGGATCTCCTTGCCGCCCAGCCAGCGCGACAGGTACGGGATCCGGGCCACGCCGGGCGGCCCGTAGTCGAGGTACGCGCCCATGGCGATGTCCGAGGCCGGGTACCGGTCCTCGTCGGGAGGTGTGAGTGCGGCCCCGGTGGCGAGGAGCCCGGCCGTGACCGTGCCGATGCAGGTGCTCGCCAGTCGGCGGCTTGGTCTGGGCATGGCGTCTCCCGGGTTTTCCCGAATCGGTGTGCTTGCTCATGACGTTAGGCATCACATCTGACGAATGGCCTGTCCGGTGACGGCCGCCTAGGCCATTCGCAGCTGCGTACCCTCCCCGCTTGGCCCGACTAGGTGAAAGACGCCGCCGCCATGCACGCGTATCTCAACCATGTGCCCGCCGTTCTGCTCAGACTCGATCGCAATCCGTTCCACCACGGAACCCTCGGCGCCGTCAGATCCCTTGGCCGCAAGGGCGTGGAGGTCCATGCCGTCGTCGAGGCCGGGGGAGGTCCCATGGGGCGTTCGCGGTATCTGCGCGCCGTGCACCCCGGCCCGGCCGGCGGGCTGGACCCCGAGGCGCCGCAGATGCTGCTCGAGTGCCTGACCGGCGTGTCGGAGCGGATCGGGCAGCCGGCCGTGCTGTTCGCCATGGACGACCTGAGCGCGATCACGGTGTCCCGGGTCGCACCGATGCTGACGGACCGTTTCCGGATCCCGCATCAACCGGCCAACCTGCCCGCGCGGGTGGCCGACAAGGCCGAGCTGGCGCGGCTCTGCGCGCGCTGGGACGTCCCGCACCCGGAGACGGTCGTTCCGGCGAGCGGCGGCGAGGCGGCGACGGCGGCCCGGCGGCTCGGCCTGCCGGTGGTCGCCAAGTGGAGCCGGCCCTGGCTGCTCCCGGCCGCGGCCGAGGGACTGCGCAGCACGACGCTCGTACACACCGTCGCCGAGGTCCGGCGGCTGTACGAGCGCTCCGCCGAGGCGGGGAGCCGGCTGCTGCTCCAGCGGTTCCTGCCGGCGGGACCGGACACCGACTGGTTCTTCCACGGAGCCTTCTCCCGGGGCGGGCGTCCGCTGCTGGCGGGCTCGGGCCGCAAGGAGCTGTCCTGGCCGGTGCGGACGGGGCTCACCGCGGTGGGCCGCTGGCTGCAGGATCCGGCGGTGGAGGAGGCGGGGCTGAGGCTCGCCGCGCGCCTGGGCTACCAGGGCATCCTGGACCTGGACTTCCGCCGGGACGAGCGCGGCGCCTTCCGGCTGGTGGACTTCAACCCCCGCCCGGGCGCGCAGTTCCGGCTGTTCACGGACGCGGCCGGGCTGGACGTCGTGCAGGCGATGTATCTGGACCTGACGGGACAGCGGGTCCCGGAACCCGCGGGCGGTCCGGGCCGGGTGTTCGTCGCCGAGAACTACGCGCTGCTGGCGGCGCTGCACGGCCGCTCGCTGCCGCGTCGCCGCGCCGCGGACGCGGCCCCGCCGGGGGCCGCCGCCCGGCCGGCCCCGCGGACCGGCCCGGGGCGGCGCGGGCGGGCGCCGGCGGGGCGGGGCCGGGGAAGGGGGCCGGAGAGGGAACGGGGACGCGTGGAGGCCGCCTGGTTCGCCGCCGACGACCCGGTGCCGTTCCTGGCCATGCTCCTCGCGTTCCTCGCGCGCGGGTTCGGCAAGGGGGCGCGCGTCCTGCGGGGCGTGCCCGCCCAGGGCCGGCTCACCGCACTGGCGGTCCGGGCGCCCCGCCAGCGCGGGCGGGAGCAGCCCGGTCCGCCGCCGCTCTCCCGGCCCGCGCCGCCGCAGGCGCCGGCGCCCCCGGAGGCACCCGCGGCGCCGGACGAACTGGTGACCCGTTGAGCACGAGACTGGTGAGACTGGAAGGACGGCCGTGACGCGCACGGAGGATCTCGTGGTGGTCGGCGCGGGCCCGTACGGGCTGTCGATCGCCGCGCACGCGGCGGGTGCGGGGCTCGACGTACGGCTGCTGGGGCGGCCCATGGCCTCCTGGCGCGACCATATGCCCGAGGGCATGTACCTGAAGTCGGAGCCCTGGTCCTCCAACCTGTCGGCACCCGACGGGCGTCACACCCTGGCCGACTACTGCACCACCCGGGGACTGGTCGCGGAACACGGCACTCCGCTGCCGATCGGCACGTTCAGCGAGTACGGGATGTGGTTCGCCCGCCATGCCGCGCCCGAGGTGGAGGAGGTGACCGTCACGGAAGTGACCCCGCAGGGCGAGGGCTTCCGCGTCCGCACCGCCGAGGGGCCGCCGCTCCTGACGCGTACGGTCGCCCTCGCGGTCGGCGTGATGCCGTTCGCCCGGCATCCCCTGGCGCTGCGCGACCTGCCGCCGGGCCACTACTCGCACAGCAGCGGCCATCGCGACCTCAGCCGCTTCGCCGGACTCGAGGTCGCCGTGCTCGGGGCCGGGCAGGCGGCCCTGGAGACCGCCGCGCTGCTGGCCGAACAGGGCGCCCGGCCCTGCCTGGTCGCCCGGCGCGCCCGGCTGAACTGGAACGCGGTGCCGCAGCCCCTGAGCCGCCCCGCGCTGCGCGCCGTGCGCGATCCGCACAGCGGGCTCGGCACCGGCTGGCGCAGCTGGGTGTGGTCGGAGCTGCCTTGGGCGGTGCGCAGGCTGCCCGCCGCCACCCGGGAGCGGATCGCGGCGACCGCGCTGGGCCCGGCCGGGGCGTGGTGGCTGCGGGACCGCTTCGAGCAGCGCGTCCCCGCCCTGCTCGGGCACCGGCTGCACCGCGCGGTCGCGGTGGGCGAGCGGACGAGGCTCGGGCTGACCACCCCGTCCGGCGAGTCGGTGGTCCTCGACGCCGCGCACGTCATCGCGGCCACCGGGTTCTCCCCGGACCTGACCCGGCTGGAGCTGCTCGACGCGGGCCTGCGGGCCTGCCTGGAGACCGTGGGGAGCAGCAGGACGCCGGAGCTGAGCCCCGGCTTCGAGTCCTCGTGGCCCGGGCTGTTCTTCGCCGGCCTGCTCACGGCTCCCTCATTCGGCCCTTCCATGCGATTCGTGCACGGTGCGGGCTTCACGGCGGGGAGACTGGTAAGAGGAGTCCGCAAGCGGCTCGGCGCACGGAGCCCGCTGCCGGGCGCCACCGGTGAGGACCGGCACCGCCGGGCCGCAGCCGGGCATCCCAAGACGTATCTGCGGTGAGACCCGCAGTGAGACCCGCGGTGAGAGGGGTCCGCGATGAGCGCGGAGCGAGCACAGGGCCGTGGCTGGGTACGGATTCCCGGCAGTCGCGCCGAACAGCCCGCCACGGCGCGGGCCGCCGCGTACGACCGAGGCCCGTACGCGACGGCGTCCCACCCCGTCCAGCCCCCGATCTACCTCTCCCTCGTCAAGCGCTGGCGGGAGGCCGGGCGCACCCTTCCGGGGCATCCTGACGAGGAGTGGGAGCGGCTGGTCTCCCAGCCGTGCTGGCCCGGCCGTTAGGTGGTGTGTCTCGTGTCAGCGGCGGAGCGCGACCGTCCCGAGCAGGACCGCAGGACTCCCGAGCAGGACCGCAGGACTCCCGAGACCGGGCCGGGGGAACGGCTCGCGCTGAACGGCATGGGCAGCTTCGAGTGGGACCTGGTCGACGGCTCGCTGGCCCTGGACGAGGCCGGGATGTCGGTGTTCGACCTGGAGCCGGAGGGGTTCGACGGCACCCCGCAGGGGCTCGGGCTGCGGATCCCGCCGGAGGACGGCGCACGGCTGGCCGAGACCGTCCGAGGGGTCCTGGAGGGCGGCGCCGAGTCGTACGGGGCCTACTTCACGGTGCAGCGGCGCGACGGGCGCGACCAGTGGACGCATACCCAGGGCCGGGTGCTGCGGGACGGCGACGGGCAGCCGCGGCGGATCGTGGGCATCGTCCGGGACGCGACGGCGGAGCTCGCCCAGGCCACGACGCTGCGCAAGCTGGAGACGGCCCGGGCCCAGCAGACGACGATCGTCCAGCGGACCACGGAGGCCCTCTCGCGGGCGGTGACGGTCGACGACGTCACGGCCACGCTGACCGGGGCGGGCGCGCTGGAGCGGCTCGGCGCGGACGGGCTGGCCCTGGGACTGGTCGAGGGCGGCACCATCAAGATCATTGCGCTGAGCGGGGAGTCGCTGGAGATCCTCAGCGAACGGCGCTTCACCCGGCTGGACGGCTCGCTGCCGCTGTCCCAGGCGGTGCTCAGCAGGCAGGCACGTTTCGTCACCTCGCTCACCGCGCTCGGTGAGGAGTTCCCGCTGCTCAGCGACTACCTGGGCCGGATCCAGTACGACGCGGCCGCCTATCTGCCGCTGATCGCGCAGGCCCAGGCCATCGGCGGGCTGGTCCTCTTCTACCGGCGGCGCAGCGAGTTCAGCCCGGAGGAGCGCAACCTCTGCCTGGGCCTGGCGGGCATCGTGGCCCAGTCCCTCCAGCGCGCGCTGCTCTTCGACCAGGAGCGGGAGTTCGCCACCGGGCTCCAGGCCGCCATGCTGCCGCGGCGGATCCCGGAGATCAGCGGCGGGGAGATCGCGGTGCGCTACCACTCGGCCTGGAGCGGGCGGGAGGTCGGCGGGGACTGGTACGACGTGATCGCGCTGCCCCGCGACCGCGTCGGCATCGTGGTGGGCGACGTCCAGGGCCACGACACGCACGCGGCGGCCATCATGGGCCAGCTGCGGATCGCGCTGCGGGCGTACGCGGGGGAGGGGCACCCTCCGTCCACCGTGCTCGCGCGGGCCTCGCGCTTCCTGGCCGAACTGGACACCGAGCGCTTCGCGACCTGCATGTACGCGCAGGTGGACCTGGAGACGGGCGGCGTACGGGCCGTGCGCGCGGGCCACCTCGGCCCGCTGATCCGGCACACGGACGGCCGAACCGGCTGGCCCAACGTGCGCGGCGGCCTGCCCCTCGGGCTGGCCTCGGTCTTCGAACAGGAGGACTTCCCCGAGACCCGCCTCGACCTGGTTCCCGGCGAGACGCTCGTGCTGTGCACGGACGGCCTGGTGGAGGAGCCGGGCACCGCCATCACCCAGGGGATGGAGGCCCTCGCCCATGCGGTCCGCAGCGGCCCGCAAGAGGCCGGGGCGCTCGCCGACCACCTCTCGGACCGGCTCTGGGAGCGCTGGGGCTCCGGGGACGACGTGGCCCTGCTGGTGCTGCGCCGGGCCCCCGACCCGGGCACCCACCGGGCCCCGCGCATCCACCAGTACATCCACCAGGCCGATCCGGAAGGGCTCTCGGACGCCCGCTACGCCCTGCGCCAGGCGCTGCGCGACTGGGGCATGCCGGACCTCGCCGACGACGTGGAACTGGCCGCGGGGGAACTGCTGGTCAACGCCCTGCTGCACACCGACGGCGGCGCCGTGCTGACGATGGAGGTGCTGCCCGAGCCGGTCCGGCGGATCCGGCTGTGGGTCAAGGACCGCTCCAGCGTGTGGCCGCGCCGGCGCACCCCCGGCGAGGCGGCCACCACGGGGCGCGGGCTGCTCCTGGTGGACGCGCTGGCCACGCACTGGGGTGTGGAGTCCCGGGGCGACGGCAAGGCCGTGTGGTGCGAGTTCGACGCGGCGGGCACTCCGCGGAGCGCGGGGTGACCGGACGGCCACCCCGAGTTGTGGGCCGCGGGAAGGCGCGTGATGATGCGCGGTATGGAACGGATCGTGCTGTGCGCAGGCTGAGCAAAGGCGCCGCGACGGGCATCCTGGCCCTGCTCCTGCTGGCTGCCGGAGTGCCGACGGTCGTGGACTGGACGACGGGGCGGCCGCACGCGGACCCCGGCTGCCAGTCGGTGGCGTTCATGTCGATGACGGACGTCGCGCCCGAGTGCCGGTAGCGGCGGCTACCGGCCGGGGACGCCTCGGGTCGCAGCAGCGGCCGCAGCGGCCGCCTACCGGCGGACGGCGAGCCGGATCTCCCGGCGGTCCTCCGCGACCGTGTCGATGGAGCGGGGCATCAGGCCCGCGAAGTGGATCTCGTTGAGCTGGGCCTCGGCGAGCGCCCGGCCCGGGTGGACGCCCGGGGTGAACTCGAGCGTGCCGGTGGCCTCCCACGCGTGCTCCTGTCCGTCGCACTGTGCCTCGCCGCCGCCGAAGGCGAGGCGCGTGCCGTCCTGCACGACGGCCGCCGCGATCTGGAGCTTCGCCCTCATGGGGGACGGGTTCGAGCAGCGGTACTTGCCGGAAAGGGTGATCCTTCCGTCCTGGGAGATATGACCGTACGGCTGTACGGAAATTTCCTGGTCGAAAGAAGTCGCGCCGGCGGTCGCCGTGAATACCGTCGTGGCAGCCAGTGCCGACAGTGCTGCCAGGGCCATGCGGGTTCCGTGAATACCCATCGTTCCTCCGGGTGGATTCGGGGGGCGGGATTCCGCCGGAACGCATTGTGCTGGCAGCCGGGGGCAACTCGTCGTACACACCCGCCGGGCCCATCCGTGTCGGTGTGTGCAATTCCCTGCCCGGGCGCGTGAGACTGACCGGAATACGTCCCCGGAGGTATCCCGCATGCGCCAGTCCGCCACCCCTGTCCGCTTCCGCTCCGCCTCCCGCTTCCCGCGCTGCGCGCGCGCCGTCCTGCCGTTGCTGGTGCTCGGCGCCACGGCCTGCCAGAGCGCGCCCGAGGGGGCCGCCCTCGCCCCCGCCGCGGTGCCCGCCGTCGTGGTGGACGACGGGGCGCCGGGCGCCGAGGGGGCGCCCGCGCGGACCGGGGCGAAGGACGCCCGTGTGGGTGAGGCCGTACGGGTGCACGGCCAGCAGGTCGGGCGCCATCTGGAGGCGGTGCTGCGCGCGTACGTGGATCCCGCGGTCAGCGTGGAGAAGAACTTCGCCCCGTCGGCCGGCAAGCGCTGGGTGGCCGCCTCGATGTCGTTCGTCAACGTGGGCGGGGCCTCGTACGGGGCGCTCGGACGCATGTGGGCGCACGACGGCGCGGGACAGCGCCACCCGGTGGTGCCCACCGGTGAACTGACCACCGGCAAACCCCTCGTCTTCGATTCCCTCGCGGTCGGTGAGCGGGCCGAGGGATGGGTGGTGTTCGAAATCCCGGAAAACGCGCGGATTGAGCGGCTGCAGTACCAGGACGCGAACATCCAGGCGAATTCCGGAGGGGGATTCTGGGCCGTCTAGCCCGCCCGGGTGAAAGGCCGCGAAAGGGCCGGGCGGCAGACCACTAGGGTGCGGCGCATGACTTCTACTCAAGCCGAAATCGACCGGTCCCAGCTCGGCACCCTTTCGGTGCTCGCCTGGATCGGCGACCCCTCCGAGGCCCACGACATCCCGTACCTCCTCGCCTACACCCTCGGGGACGGCCCGGGCGGCCGGGAGGCCGGCGAGGCGGCGGCCCGCGGGCTGCTGGAGGAGATCGGCCTGCCCATCGGCGACGTCGTCATGGACGGCACCCGCAACCCGGCCGCCTTCCCCGTGCAGATCCTGCTGGAGGGCAACCAGATCGCGCTCACCCTGCCCGGGATGAACGCCACGTGCACCGCGCCCGACGAGTGGGTCGCCGCGGCGAACGAGAGCGGGCAGGCGTACTTCCTGTTCGCCACGCGCGCCTGGCCCGAGGCCGTCCCCGGCCGGCCGGTCGACGCGGAGACCCTCCAGGCCTTCGCGGGCGACGAGTCGGTGCTCACCGGCAGCGCGCACTGCGTCCTGACCGTGCGGCGCCTGCAGAAGTAGCGCGCCGCCGGACCGGCGCCGCGGGGCCGCGCCGCCGGACCGGCGCCGCGGGGCCGCGCCGCCGGCCCGCGCCGCCACCCCTGCTCCGGCCGCCGGGCTCCCAGCCTGCCCGGTGGCCGGGCCCGGTCCCCCCTGTTCCCTACGGGCGTTCGAAGGCGAACTTGAGCGAGCGGACCCGGTTGTCGAAGTTCGACCCGGCCAGATCGGGCAGGCCCACTGCGCGCAGCCCGACCGGCCGGGTGAGCAGTTCGCGGAAGAGCGCCTTCATCTCGACCCGGGCCAGGTGCGCGCCCAGGCAGAAGTGCGGTCCGCCGCCGCCGAAGCCCAGGTGGGGATTGGGCGAGCGGGTGATGTCGAAGGCGTCGGGGTCGGGGAAGACGCTCTCGTCGCGATTGGCGGAGGCGTAGTACAGGACCACCTTGTCGCCCGGCCGGAACAGGTGCCCGTCCATGGTGTGCTCGGCGACGACCGTCCGGCGGAACTGGATGATCGGCGTCGAGTGGCGGATCATCTCGTCCACGGCGCCATCGGCGTGCTCCTCGAAGGCCGAGAGCAGCAGGTCGCGTTGGTTCGGGTTGTCCGTCAGCAGGGTCAGCCCGTGGGTGATCGCGTTGCGGGTGGTCTCCACCCCGGCGACCATCAGGAGCGAGAAGAAGGCGCCGAGCTGGCGGGCGCCGAGGGCCTGGCCGTCGACGTTCGCGCACACCAGCGCCGAGATCAGGTCGTCGGCGGGGTTCCTGCGCCGCTCGCGGCCGATGCCGGCCACCATCCGCTGCATCCGCGCGAGCGCCCGCAGGCCGCGCCCCGGCATCCGCAGGCGGGCGGCCAGGCCGCGCTCCACGCCGATGTTCTCGGAGGCGTGGTTGACGCGTTCGGCGATCTCGGGGCGGTAGTGCTCCGGGATGCCCATCATGTTGCAGATGACCTCCAGGGGCAGGCGGGAGGACACCGCCGAGACGAACTCGTCGGGCTCCTCGGCCAGGACGTCGTCCACGATGCGGGCGGCCACCGCGTGGATGTCCGCCTCGGCCGCCGCCAGCAGGCGGGGGGTGAACGCCCGTTGCACGACCTTGCGGAGCTGGGCGTGGTCGGGACCGTCCAGGTTGACCATCGAGTCCCCGAACAGGGCGCGGACCCAGCGGGCGGGCTCGGGTGTGGTCACGCCGGGGGCGCTGGCGAAGACCTTGGGGAGCCGGCTGGCCTCCTGGACCTGGGCGTGCCGGACGAGGGCCCAGTGGCCGGTCCCTTCGGGGACGAAGACCGGGGATCCCTCGGCCCGGAGGCGGGCGAAGGCGGCCAGGCGGTGGGCGGGGGACTGCTGCCAGAAGCCGGGCTCGGCCAGGTCCCTGCCGGGGTCTTTGCCGGGGCGTGGTGCGGGGAGTGTCATGGCCGTGCCTCTTCCTTCGGCGGGGGGCGTTCCGCGCTGAAAACGGGCGGGGTGGTGCGGGAGTGACGGTTCGGCGCGACGCCGTTGCCGACGCTTCGGCGCCGGCGGTGCCCCCTGTCAGTGGGGTGTGCGGGTGGACAGGGCCACGCCGATCGCGACCGCCGCCGCCGAGACCAGGCCCGCGTACAGCACCGCGTACGCCCCCGCCCACGTACAGGCCAGGATCGCGAGCGCCGCGAGCGGGAGCGTCAGCTGCTGGGCCGGGCCGCGCTTGAAGTGGCGGGAGTGCAGGAGCCATACCGTCAGGAGGAACAGCGCGGACGGGACGGTGACGGCGGCGTTCGCGGCGAGCTGCGAGATGTGCGCCTTGCCGACTGCGTGCTCGACGGCGACCTCGATGCCCGCCCCGATCGCCGCGCCCGAGGCGAAGATCAGCAGGTGGCCGTAACCCCACGGGATCGCCTCCCGGTTGGTGCGGAGCCGCTCGTGCATCGGCACCGCGAAGTAGATCCACCACGCGGCGAAGACGATCAGCAGCCCGCCGCCGGCGATCGGCAGCAGCAGGTCCAGTGCCTCGTGCTCGTCGATGGCCGACTTCACCGCCACCGTGCTCGCGGCGATCGTCTCGCCCAGCACGATGATGGTGAACAGGCCGTAACGCTCCACGATGTGGTGTGCGTGCCACGCTGTCTGATGGCCGCGCTCGGCGATCACCGGGACCAGCAGCTCAGCGGCCGCCAGGAGCAGGAAGAGCCACCGCTTCCAGCCGTCCGGGGCGAACAGCAGTCCCACCCAGGCGGCCTGGCAGACCATCAGCCCCACCGCGTACGTCAGCGCCGCCGTGCGCGCCGCGCCGCTCTCCCCTGCGGCGGCCCGCAGCCACTGCGCGGTGAGGGCCACGCGCATGATCAGGTAGCCGATGACGGCCACCGTCCAGTCGTTCCCGTCGAAGGCCCGGCTCACGCCCGCCGCGTAGACGAGTACGCCGGCGATCTGGACGAGGGTCGCGATCCGGTACGGCACGTCGTCGACGTCGTAGGCGGAGGCGAACCACGTGAAGTTCATCCACGCCCACCACACGCCGAAGAACACGAAGAAGTAGCCGGTCACCCCCGCCCCGGGATGGCCCTCCGCCAGCGCGTGCACCAGCCGGGCACCGGCCTGCGCGATCGCGACGACGAAGCAGAGGTCGAAGAACAGCTCCAGCGGGGTGGCCGCGCGGTGCTGCTCGTCACGGCTGCGCGCGGTCATGGGGGAGTAGGCCATACCGGCCAGCACAGCAGATGCGTGCGGCTTGGGCGGGCCGGACGCGCGGCCCTCACCGTCCGGGTGCCCCGGGCGGTCGCCTGCCGCTCCGGGGCGGCCCTGCGCCGAAGACGGGGACGGGAGAGGTGTGCGCGGCCGGCGACCGGGCCCTCCCCGGCCCGTCTGCCGGTGCGCGCGCCGGCCTGACGTACCGACCAGGGCACCGGGGGTGGCGGGACCTTGGCCCGTCTGTCCCAGTGCGTTCTCCTCTGCCGCCGGGTGCCTTGGGCCACGGAACCTGAAGAGGCAAGGACACCCCTCGAGCTTTGAGGACACACCATGAGTTCCGCCACGAAGGACGCGGTACGGCCGCAGCTCGCCGATCCGGCGCAGTACCGTCCCGGCCGCACCATCACCGCATGGACGCCGCAGGACCCCTCCTTCTGGCGGTCCACGGGGAAGAAGGTCGCGACCCGCAACCTGTGGATCGCGGTGCCGGCCCTGCTGGTGGCCTTCGTGGTCTGGCAGGTGTGGAGCATCACGGCGACCAGCCTGAAGGACGTCGGCTTCGGGTTCTCGCAGTCGCAGCTGTTCTGGCTGACGGCGGTGCCCGGCCTCACCGGCGGCAGCGCGCGCATCCTCTACACCTTCATCGGCCCGATGATCGGGCAGCGCCGCTTCACGGCGCTCTCCACGGTCGTGCTGATCGTGCCGCTGCTGTGGCTGGGGTTCGCGGTGCAGGACCCGGGCACCCCGTACGGCACGATGATCGCGATCGCCGCGCTGTGCGGCATCGGCGGCGCGAACTTCTCCTCCTCGCTCGCCAACATCGGCTTCTTCTACCCGAAGGGGGAGAAGGGCAACGCGACGGGCATCAACGGCGGCCTGGGCAACCTGGGCGTGTCCGTGGTCCAGCTGCTGACCCCGATCCTGATCACCTCCTCCGTCCTGGCGATCGGCGCGGGCCAGAAGCAGGCGAACGGCTCGGAGATCTACCTGCAGAACGCGGCCTTCGTGTGGGTGCCGGTGCTGATCGTCCTCGCCGCGGTGGCCTGGTTCGGCCAGAACGACCTGAAGGTGGCCTCCACCCCCTTCAGCCGGCAGAAGGTCATCTTCAGGCGCAAGCACACCTGGCTGATGACCTGGCTCTACGTGGGCACCTTCGGCTCCTTCATCGGCTTCGCGGCGGCGCTGCCGCTGCTGATCAAGACCACCTTCCCCGGGTATTCGGTGGCGGCCTACGCCTGGATGGGTCCGGCCCTGGGCGCGCTGGCCCGCTGGGCGGGCGGCTGGATCGCCGACAAGCTGGGCGGCGCCCGGGTCACGATCCTGTCCTTCGCGGGCATGGCGGCGTCCCTCATCGGCGTGATCACCTTCCTGCCGGCCGGCTCCGGTTCCGGGTCCTTCCAGGGCTTCTTCCTCTGCTTCCTGTCGGCCTTCTTTTTCTCGGGCATCGGCAACGGCTCGACCTTCCGGCAGATTCCGGTGATCTTCCGCGGGCAGCACCTGAAGGGGCTGACGGAGGGCACGCCGCAGTACGCGGCCGCACTGAAGCAGGCGGAGATCGAGTCGGGCGCGGTGACCGGGTTCACGGCCGCCATCGCCGCCTACGGGTTCTTCTTCATCCCCGCGATGTTCGCCAACTTCGCGGTGACGAGCGCGATGTGGGGCTTCGTGGGCTTCTACGCCTCCTGCGTGGCCGTCGCCTGGTGGTTCTACGCCCGCCCGGGCGCCGAAGCGCCGAGCTGAGCCCGCCCGCCGGGGCTGCGCCCCACCTCCCGCGGTGCTACGCCGACGGGGCTGGAACATCCGGCCCCGTCGGCGTTTTCACGCGGCCCTGCGCAGTTTATGTGAAAGTTTTCACAAGCATACGAGGGACTTTCGGCCCGGGCGAACCTCCAGGTCAGCACCGGTGTGAGTGTGTGCGGGCGGCCGGCGGCAGGACCTACGGGCCCCAGGTAGGGACCATCGCGGCGCCAAATGATCGATCAAAGGGCGTGCAATGGGAGCAGGCAACGAGGCGACGGAAGAAGGTGCGGGCGATGACTGCCACCCCTGCGGAGACCACGAGGAACGGCGAGGCCTGGGAGGGCTTCAAGGGCGGCCTGTGGCGGGACGCCGTCGACGTCCGCGACTTCATCCAGCAGAACTACACCCCGTACGAGGGGGACGACGCCTTCCTCGCCGGCCCCACCGAGCGCACCACGGCCGTGTGGAAGGCGATCACGGACAAGTTCCCGCAGGAGCGCGAGAAGGGCGTCTACGACATCGCCCACGACATCCCCTCCTCCATCACCGCGCACGCGCCCGGCTACATCGACCGCGACAAGGAGCTGATCGTCGGCCTCCAGACCGACGCCCCGCTCAAGCGCGCGATCATGCCGTACGGCGGCTGGCGCATGGTCGCGGGCGCGCTGGAGACCTACGGCTACCCGGTGTCCGAGGACCTGGAGAAGGTCTTCACCGAGTACCGCAAGACCCACAACGCCGGTGTCTTCGACGCCTACACCCCCGAGATCCGCGCCGCCCGCAAGGCCGGCGTCGTGACCGGTCTGCCGGACGCGTACGGCCGCGGCCGCATCATCGGCGACTACCGCCGCGTGGCCCTGTACGGCGTGGACCGCCTCATCGCCTTCAAGAAGGAGGAGAAGGAGGAGCTGAACCCCCTGCCCGCGGGCGACCGTTCGCTGGAGGAGACGATCCGTCTGCGCGAGGAGCTCGCCGAGCAGATCCGCGCCCTCGCCGAGCTCAAGGCGATGGCGGCCTCCTACGGTCACGACATCTCCCGCCCGGCCGCCACCGGCCGCGAGGCCATCCAGTGGCTGTACTTCGCCTACCTCGCCGCGGTGAAGGAGCAGAACGGCGCGGCCATGTCGCTCGGCCGCACCTCCACCTTCGTCGACGTCTACCTCCAGCGGGACATCGAGGCCGGGCTCCTCACGGAGGAGCAGGCCCAGGAGCTGGTCGACGACTTCATCATCAAGCTGCGCATCGTCCGCTTCCTGCGCACCCCCGAGTACGACGAGCTGTTCTCCGGCGACCCGACCTGGGTGACCGAGTCGATCGCCGGCATGGGCGAGGACGGCCGCCCGCTGGTCACCAAGACCTCCTTCCGCTACCTCCAGACGCTCTACAACCTCGGCCCGGCCCCCGAGCCGAACATGACCGTCTTCTGGTCGCCGCAGCTGCCGCAGGGCTTCAAGGAGTTCTGCGCCCGCGTCTCGATCGACACGTCCTCGGTGCAGTACGAGTCCGACGAGCTGATGCGTCCGCGCTTCGGCGACGACACGGCCATCGCGTGCTGCGTGTCCGCGATGCCGGTGGGCAAGCAGATGCAGTTCTTCGGCGCCCGCGTGAACCTCGCCAAGACCCTGCTCTACGCGATCAACGGCGGCCGGGACGAGAAGTCCGGCGCCCAGGTCGGCCCCGAGACGGGCGCCCTCACGTCCGAGGTGCTCGACTACGACGAGGTCATGGCCGCGTTCGACCGGCAGATGGAGTGGCTCGCCGCGACCTACGTCCACGCCCTCAACGTCATCCACTACATGCACGACCGGTACGCCTACGAGCGCATCGAGATGGCGCTGCACGACCGCGACGTGCGCCGCACCATGGCCTGCGGGATCGCCGGCCTGTCGGTCGCCGCCGATTCGCTGTCCGCCATCAAGCACGCCAAGGTCACCGCCGTGCGCGACGAGACGGGCCTGGCCACCGACTACACCGTCGAGGGCGACTACCCGGCCTTCGGCAACAACGACGACCGCGTCGACGACATCGCCGTGTGGCTCGTCGAGGAGTTCATGAGGAAGGTGCGGGGGCACGCGACGTACCGGGGGGCCGAGCACACCCAGTCCGTGCTGACGATCACCTCGAACGTCGTCTACGGCAAGAAGACCGGCAGCACTCCGGACGGACGACGGGCGGGCGAGCCGTTCTCCCCGGGCGCCAACCCGATGAACGGCCGCGACACCCACGGCTACGTCACCTCGGCGCTGTCGGTCGCGAAGCTCCCGTACCAGGACGCCGAGGACGGGATCTCGCTGACCAGCACCGTCACCCCCGACGGGCTGGGCCGCACCCCCGAGGAGCGCATCAAGAACCTGGCGGGCGTGCTCGACGGCTACACGGCCGTCGACGGCTTCCACATGAACGTGAACGTCCTGGGCCGCGAGACGCTCCTGGACGCCATGGAGCACCCGCAGGACTACCCGCAGCTGACCATCCGGGTCAGCGGCTACGCCGTCAACTTCGTCCGCCTCACGCGCGACCAGCAGCTCGACGTGCTGGCCCGCACCTTCCACGGCTCGCTCTGATGGCCGTCCTCCTCGGCGCGGACGCTGCACGCGCCTTCACTCCCGCGGCCGCCGCGACCCGGCGGCCCAGCGAGGGCTCGGTGCACTCCTGGGACCTGTCGACCGGCGTCGACGGTCCGGGCACGCGCTTCGTGACCTTCCTGTCCGGCTGCCCGCTGAGCTGCCTGTACTGCCACAACCCGGACACCTGGAAGATGCGCGGCGGCACGCGCACCCCGGCCGACGCGGTGATCGCCGAAGCCGCCAAGTACCGCAGGTTCATCGCCGCGTCCGGCGGCGGGGCCACCGTCTCGGGCGGCGAGCCGCTGCTCCAGCCCGTCTTCGCGGGTGAGCTGCTGCACCGGATGAAGCACGAGCTGGGGCTGCACACCGCCCTGGACACCTCCGGCTTCCTCGGCGTGCGCGCCACCGACGCGCTGCTGCGCGACGTGGACCTGGTGCTGCTCGACATCAAGTCCTGGGACCGGGAGACGTACCGGCGCGTCACCGGACGGCCGCTGCGGCCCACCCTGGACTTCGCGCAGCGCCTCGCCGGTCTCGGCAAGGAGGTGCACCTGCGCTTCGTCCTGGTCCCCGGACTCACGGACGCGCGCGAGAACATCGAGGGGGTCGCCTCCTTCGCCGCGGCCCTCGGCAACGTCTCGCGGGTCGACGTGCTGCCCTTCCACAGACTGGGCGAGGGCAAGTGGCGGGCGCTGGGCATGGACTTCACCCTCCACGACACGCCCTCGCCCGACGCGGAGCAGGTGGCCGCGGCCAAGGAGGTCTTCGCGGCGCGGGGACTGACCGCCATCTGACCCGTTCGGCCTCACCGCGGGCACCACATAACGGGCTAAATCGGTATGGACCACCTAGCGTGGTGCTGTGTCCGAGCCCACAGAAGTCCTCGCCGCCGCCCCGCCACCGCCCGCGGCGCCCGAGACCCAGCCGCCGGTCAGGAGATCCGTCACCGCACGGGCCACCCTGGCCGGCGCCGCCGTCTCCCTCCTGCTCATCGCCGCGATCGTGCTGGGCAGCCGGCTGCTGCGCGACTTCGATTCGGCCCTGCTGCCGTACGCGGTCGCGACCGTCTTCCTGGCCTTCGGCGTGGCCTACCGGTACACGGTGTGGGTATCGGCACCCGGCGCGCGCCGCCTCTTCAAGAAGGGCTTCGGCAGCTTCTTCTCGGCCGCCAACTTCCGCAGGGCGCCCACCGCCCTGCCGAGGATGATCGCCACCTACCTCGGCTTCCAGAAGTTCCTCGGCGCCCGTTCGCGCGCCCGCTGGGCCGCCCACCAGCTCATCTTCTGGGGCTGCATCCTGGCCGCGCTCATCACCTTCCCGCTCACCTGGGGCTGGTTCACCTTCACCTCGGGCAGCGCCTCCGGACCCGGGTACGAGATGCGGATCTGGGGCTTCAAGGTGCTCGGCTTCGACTCGCTGAACATCCTGGGCTGGCTGATGTTCCACGGCCTGGACCTCGCCGCGGTCCTGGTCATCCCGGGGGCCTCGTACTTCCTGTGGCGCCGGATGAAGGACCGCGGGGCCATCACCGGCCAGCGTTTCGCCTACGACCTGCTGCCGCTGATCTGCCTGATCGTGATCTCGGTGACCGGGCTGCTGCTGACCTTCTCGTCGATCTTCCTGCACGGCGGCGGCTACGAGTTCCTCGCCGTCCTGCACATGGTGTCGGTGGTGTTCACCCTCATCTACATCCCGTTCGGGAAGTTCTTCCACATCGTCCAGCGGCCGGCCGCCGTCGGCATGCAGCTGTTCAAGTACACGGCCCGCCAGGACGACCAGGTCTTCGCCTGCAAGCGCTGCGGGGAGCCCATCGACACCACCCCGTACGTGGAGAACCTGCGCGGCACCATGCAGGACCTGGGGCTCGACTTCAACGCCTTCGTCGAATACTGCCCGCGCTGCAAGCGGGTGCTGCGCGGCAACGCCTACCTGAGCCACGTCAAGAAGGGCTTCAAGTGACCGCGACCGACCCCGCCAAGGCCGTGTCCCGGCCCGTACCGCTGGCCCTCGACCCCTCCATCGCCCCGCCCGGCACCCGCAACTTCCGCGACGCGGGCGGCATCCCCGCCGACCAGTGGCACGCCGACCAGAACGGCGAGACCCTCGTCCCCACCCACTGCTGCTTCTGCGGCGTGCAGTGCGGGATGTACCTGCGCGTGGACAACGGCGGCAAGGTCTTCGGCGTGGAGCCGCGCAACCACGACATCAACCGGATGCGGCTGTGCCCCAAGGGCATCAACGCCTACCAGCAGGTCAACCATCCCGACCGGCTCACCAGCCCCCTGCTGCGCCGCTCGCGCGACGAGGAGTTCAAGGAGGCCTCCTGGGAGGAGGCCCTCGACTTCACCGTCTCCGAGATCCGGCGCATCCAGCAGGCGCACGGCAACGACGCCTTCGGCCTGCTCGGCGGGGCCAGCCTGTTCTCCGAGAAGACCTACCTCGTCGGCAAGTTCGGCCGGGTCGCCCTCAAGACCCGGCACGTCGACTACAACGGCCGCCTGTGCATGGTGAGCGCTGCGGGCGCCAACAAGCTGGCCTTCGGCATCGACCGGGCCGCCAACCCCTTCTCCGACATCCTCCTCACCGACTGCCTGCTGATCGCCGGGTCGAACGTGGGGGAGTGCTTCCCGGTGATGACCCAGTACCTGTGGGGCGCCCGTGACCGGGGCGCCTCGCTGATCGTCGTCGACCCCCGCGAAACGGCCGTCGCGCGCACCGCCGACGTGCACGTCGCGCTCAAGCCCGGCACCGACTCGGCCTTCTTCAACGCCGTGCTCCACGTGATCGTGGCCGAGGGCCTGACCGACGAGGCCTACCTCGCCGCGCACACCACCGGCTGGGACGAGGTCAAGCAGACCGTCCAGGCCTACCCGCCGGCCCGCTCCGCCGAGATCTGCGGCATCCCCGCCTCGCAGATCGTCCAGGTGGCCCGCATGTTCGGCGGCGCCGGCAAGGCGATGGCCTTCCACGCCCGCGGCATCGAACACCACTCGCAGGGCGTGGAGAACTGCCTGTCGGTCATCAACCTGTGCGTGGCCACCGGCAACCTCGGCAAGCCCGGAGCCGGGTACGGCACCATCACCGGCCAGGGCAACGGCCAGGGCGGACGCGAGCACGGCCAGAAGGCCGACCTCCTGCCCGGCGGCCGCTCCATCATGAACGAGGAGCACCGCCGTCAGATCTGCCGGATCTGGGGCATCGAGGAATCCGAGCTCCCGCCCGCCGGCACCTCCATGATGGAGATGGTCTGGCAGATGCAGCGGGGCGAGATCCGGGGCCTGATCGGCATCTGCAACAACCCCTTCGTCTCGCTCCCCAACTACGGGACGGTCAAGGAGGGCTACGACGCCCTGGAGTTCCACGCACAGTTCGACTTCTTCCTCTCCGAGACCGCGGCCAACGCACACGTGGTCTTCCCGGTCACCGTCTGGGCCGAGGACGAGGGCGTCATGGCCAACACCGAGGCCCGCGTCGTCAAGCACAACAAGGCGCAGGAGCCGCCCGCCGGGGTGCGCACCGACACCTGGGTCATGTGCGAACTCGCCAAGCGCCTCGGCGCCGGGGACAAGTTCGACTTCGCCGGCTCCCGCGAGGTCTTCGAAGAACTGCGCATCGCCTCGGCCGGCACGGTCAACGACTACTACGGCATCACCTACGAACGTCTCGAGCAGACCGGCGGGAT